>NZ_JAYGID010000068.1:0-74057 GCF_034931685.1 Synechococcus sp. CCY9202 | reverse complement strand
CAGCGGTGGAGGTGTTTGAGGCTGCAGCGCAGCAGCGCTCCACCAGCATCGATCCCCAGCACCTGGCGGAGATGGCCGCCGGCAGGCGCCGCTCGCTGACGCTCTGCACCCCGATGCAGATGGTGCCCGACATCGTGCGCTCGCTGGCCCGCAGCAATGTGGCCGTGTATCAGGTGCAGCTGCTGGAGGAGTGAGCCCAGACTCACTCCATCGTGCGCACAGGGCTGGTGCACCAGCGGCTGCGGCCGATGCCGGCAGCACTCTGGAAGCGATCGTCGCGGAAGTCCGCTCGGCCGGTTCTGGGCTCAATGCGGGCCACCCGCCAGAGCTCCTGCTCGCAGTTGATCGTGACGGTGATGCGGGTGCCGTCGGTGGCGTTGATCCGCACGAAGCGCACACCGTCGTAGAGGCCCAGGGGCTGGCCGCCCGCTGCCTGAAGTAGCACCGCCAGGTTGCTGCCTGCCGGGGCTGCCAATGCGGCAGCCGGGTGGCTGACAAGGCAGCCGGCGATGGCCGTGAGCACCAGTGGGAGCCGGGAGAACAGGCTGGTCATGGGGAAGAGGCGCGGCGACTCTGAAAACCAGCTCCCAGCATGACAATCTGTCTGGTGGCAAATCCGTCTGGAGAAAAGGCCCACGATGCGCACCTGTCTCCACCTGCTGCTGGCTGCCTCCCTGGTGCCGCTGCTGCTGCCGCTGCCGGCACAAGCAGCGGAGGTCTGCACCCCTTCAGAAAGCACCGTGGCCGAAACCCGCTGCGTGATGGAAGCCCTCCAAGCCAAGGATCGGGAGCTGGAGAAGGCCTTGGTGCGGGTGGCCAGCGAGGCCAGGCAAGTGCCGAGCGAAACCTTCCAGACGCTCTGGCGCGACAACCTCACCGGCTTCTACAAAACGAGTGCCGACCCAAACGAGCAGGCGCGTGCTTTCCGAGCCGAACGCCGCAAGGTGTGCGCCTACGCCAAGTCGGTGAGCTTCCAGGGGACGGGCTACGGCATCTTCACGACGCGCTGTGAGCTGGCGCTCACCCAGACCCTGCTGGAGCAGCTGCGGCCATGAAACGCCCGCTCATCCGGCTATCGCTGTTGCTGCTCACCGGCGCGGTGGCCTGCGCCGTGGCCTACCGACTGATCGGGGCGCGGGTAGAGGCCGATGGCACGCTCAGGGAGGCTTTCGCCCTGATTCCAATCGGCTATCTCCTGGGCGGAGCCGGTATTGGGACCGGAATCGCCGGCCTGTTGTGGAGGAAGCCAGCCAAGCGCCGGTAAGGATCAGTACCGAGCCACTTCCGAACGCTATATGGGCGGATCCTAGTTAAAAAATAGCCAGGCCCCTGTTGGTCTGCATAAGAACCCGAAGTCATTACCACTTTGACCCTAAACCCACTGCGTGGCAATCACTCTCGGGCAGATGGACCCTCAGGCCTGGTTCATATGCGGACCCTCATAAGAAACCGTGCCCCTCGCTCTGGCCGACTCGCTTGCCCAAATGATCTGTCTGGAGCCATGCAGATCCTGCATGGACCTTCCCGCCGCTTATTGATCCCTCTGGCAATGGCTCTGACTCCACCAGCAGCCAGTGCCCACCACCCGCCGCCGCCGCTCAGCCTCCTCCAACAGCCCCACTTCCCCACCTGCGCTGCAACCGCTTCCTGGTGCTGCACACCTATCCCGATGGCATCAAGGCCGTCGCCGCGAAGGTCTTGGGATCACGGCGGCTGCTCTGATGCAGATATTGCATACCGCTTGCGCCCCTTGGCGTTGGCGACGTTGGATGAGTCAACGCCACTTTGAGCGATGGGGCCAATCAGAGACTCAGAACGTGGCCTCACGCTCTACCAGCTCTTGGTTGCCTTGGTGGTGCTCATGATCACAGCGAGCCTGGGCCTTGCTATCCACCGTGGGCGTGACCCGAAGCCGTTCTTTGCCGACATCGAAGTACCAAAACCGCAGTAATTAGGAGACTGCTGAAAAACCCCTTCAAGGGCCATTCAGCCCGGGAACGCCTGACTCCGAGCCCAGTGTTCACGGGCGCTGCGCCCAGAGGTCAGACTCAAGTCATGGCGACCTCGGGACTTTTTCAGCAGGCTCTTAGGTGGTGAACCCTCGTTGTTGGGAATAGTGGTCAGCGAGCTGGCGCTGTGAGCTCTTCACCGCCATCGAAAATAACATGGTGATGATTACCATACGCTTCACAAATCGCTGAGAGCCAGAGAGCGCCATTGGGGAATATGGAGCAGCTGAACTGGGGCTACCTGCAGTTGGGGTTGTTTGCCCTGGCCTTCGGAGGACTGCAGATCTGGTGGATCGGCAGCACTCTGCGCCGGCAACGGCTGCCACGGCCACTCAGCGAGCGCGAGTTCCGCCGCAGCCTCGAGCGGATCTGGAAGAAACACGACTGAGCGTGGTGTCCCATCCCTCAGGGACGACCGATGCCTTCCAGATCCACAACAGCACCTGTGCCCCAAGTACGACCATTGCAGACATGGCAATAGATTTACTGGGGCTGGCGACTAGGCCAAGCCTGTGAAGTCAGCGATGGTGAATGCCCCATCCCCGCCAGTCACTGCATCAAATGTAGGAGCCTGGGCTATGACCTCCTCTGGTGCCACTCCCCCAAGCAGGATGTCGGAAGCTGCAGCAACAAGACTTTGTTCATCTTGGCTGTCGTTCGAAAGAGCCCAAAACATCATCCCGCCGAGACCGGCTTCTTGGACGTAAGCCGCCTTGCCTGCAATGGTGGCTGTCGTCTCGATTGAGCTCCAAACTAGGGATTCGTTGTTGTAAGCAAAGGCTGCTTTGGCGTCGTCATCCCAGATCAGATCGTAACTTTCATCCTCAATTCCCGTAATCAGATCTTTGTGATCATAGTTGCCAGCTTCAAATGAGCCGGCAGCTAGTAATGCGTCTCCATTCTGCTGGTAACCGTAACTATCTCCAGCCTGAACTCCTCCCCATGCTCGAGTGTAAGCAGGGGCCCCAAGCACCACCTTGTCACGATCAACGCCGGCGTTATCAAATACACCGACGGCATTCACAATATCGAAACCTCCGGGATCACCTGTGAGCGCGGCCTGATGACCGGTTACCGATTCCCAGCCTCCGTGAAAGTCGTACGCCATCACATTGTAGAAATCAACATAGGGATCGATGCCGTCAAGATTGAGGTTGGCTAGTTTGTCTGCTCCGCCGGCTGTGGCAACCGAAATTTCATAGGTCTCTCCAGTCTGTAGGGAAAGGTCGTTGAGCTTCAGTCGCAGCAGTTCAAGTGTGGCAGCAAAGTTTGCACCGTCTTGCGGGTTCACTGCATTGCCAGCAAGGCCTCCGCCGCCTGGGTATTCCCAATCGAAATCGACAACGTTGAAGAAGTCATAATTGCTTAAGGTATCAACGATGCTGTTCGTGAAGGCCTCGCGGTCGGCTGCTGAATCCACAGCAAGGCTGAACTCGTCGGATAAGGTCCACCCTCCGAGTGCGATTCCTAGCCTCAGTTCTGGATTGAGCTGTTTTAGTAACTCCAGTTGGCGTAGATTGCCGGCAAGGGCACCTGGCGTGTTCCAGTCTTGGGGTACGGCCTGCACTGTTACCGTGCCGCCTGCATCGGAGATGACAAAGTTGCTATTGTTGAGGTAGTTGTTTTTCTGACTGGCATCCATCGTGTCCCAATCGCCACTCGAAAATGTGCGCTTGACCTGTTGATCCTGCGAAAAACGTTTTTCAGTGGCGGCGTAGGAATCGAAGAGGATCACGTCCCCACTGGCCTTAACATCAAAAAAGCTGTAATTGAGATGGGTCAGTTGGTCGGCCTGGATGTCAGACGGCTGAAAATCGCGTGAGTAGATTCCCCATTCTTCGAAGTAACCAACCACGCGCATGTCACTCGCTTGTGGGAGGCTGACGGTTGGCTGCTGTAGCGTCTCTTCGACCACGAGCTGCTCCTCAGGTGGGGTAGTTTCCACAGGCTCAGCGGGCGTCGATGGCTCTAATACCAGCTCTTGACCTGATGCAAAGAACAATGAACTGGTTAATGCGCCACTGTTTGGAAGCCCCTCACTGATGGCGTTGAAGCTCACCTCCAGGCTTTCGCCAGCACCGATGCGATTGTTCCAGGATGCCGGCGTCAGTGTGACGCGATCGATGCCGCTGGCCAGCGTCTCTACAGTTACCTCGCCAGACCAGCTTTGGAAATTGGAGTGAGGCGTGTCAAAGGTGACCGACCAGTTTTCGACTGCCTCGCTGCCGGTGTTGGTAATCGTGAGCGTTCCGCCCATGCCACCCCAATACAAGCTGCCGCTCGCCGCCAGAGTTAATGACCCGTTTGATGCACGTGCAGCGCTGTTGAGCTCGACCCCCGAAGTTATTTCCTCGATCGGTTCTGATTGAACCGGTTGTACCGGTGCCAATGGGGCGGCCACCAGCTCTTGGCCTGATGCAAAGAACAATGAACTGGTTAACTCGCCACTGTTTGGAAGCCCCTCACTGATGGCGTTGAAGCTCACCTCCAGGCTGTCGCCAGCACCGATGCGATTGTTCCAGGATGCCGGCGTCAGTGTGACGCGATCGATGCCGCTGGCCAGCGTCTCTACAGTTGCCTCGCCAGACCAGCTTTGGAAATTGGAGTGAGGCGTGTCAAAGGTGACCGACCAGTTTTCGACTGCCTCGCTGCCGGTGTTGGTAATCGTGAGCGTTCCGCCCATGCCACCCCAATACAAGCTGCCGCTCGCCGCCAGAGTGAGCGATCCACTGGTCGCCATGGTGCTGTTTGACATCGCACCGTGAACCATCCCTCCATGCTCTATGCCTTCATGTTCAGCACCTGTGTGGTTGTGCACAGGGGCATCGAGAGCGACGGCACCAGTCGATGTCACCAGTGAGCCCACGCGAGTTTGATAGCCATCGGTCGTGGCACCCTCAGGGGCTTCAGGTGTGAGGAGAAGGCTTCGATCAGCGAGGGTTAGATCTGATGCTTCGAAGCCAAAGACCGTTTCAAGATTATCTTCTTCTATTTGGTCGAAATGAAATTCAAGATTCTGTCCAATCAGCTCCTTGCTGTTTACTCCTGCAAGCAGCACGCTTTGACCGCTCGGTTCCACCGCAATCAGTAGCCCCTCATCCGTATCGGTCGCCGTGAGGCGCTCCCTTGTGCCCAGGTAGAGAAAGTTGAGTTTGTCGGTTGTGGGATCAAAGTTCTCGATCCGCTCTTGCACCCCATATTCATGGGAGCGGATATAAACCGTGCGTTGTTCACTGGGCCAGGATGCTTCTGGGCCAACTTGCAGCTCCCATGACAAGACGCCCCCGATATCTGCTCTAAGATGCTCGTTGCCAACTGGAGCAAAATTGTCCAAACTTAGTTGATCCCATCGCAGTGCGTTGCCGTTGCTGTCAAGGATGCGCTGGTAATCGTCGGTCCCCCATGGATTGACAATAATCGCGCTGCCATCGCTAAGCTTTCCCAGGATCAAGCCATGGACAGAGGTGTCGCCAAAGTCGAGTTTGTCGCGTGTTGGATCGAAGTTCTCAATATCTGCGCCTGAAGGATTCACGCTGTACGTGACTCCACCACTGATGGATACCATGGCTTCATTGGGTGTGCTTATTAACTCTCGCCTTGTCGCTGCACAGGGGCAACCCTTCAACTGAAGGGTTCCTCTTTCATTCAGAGCCCTACTAATGCTGTCCGCACTACCTTCACAGAAGACTCTAAGGCGATTCTCATGGTCTTTTCATCTTCGGTGCTTTAGGGCACCACGAAAAATCGGCCTTGTCGCGACCATTGGCCAATGCCGACGCCGGCCAGTACATGAGTCTCAATCGCTGCTTCCAAGGTAAATCGGTATTTTTCGTGGTGCCCTTTAGTGGATCCAATGGCGTCGGATGGCCTCTGCAGCTGCTGCGGTCCTGTCCCTCACGTGCAATTTCCGAATGATTGCCTGGACATGGCCGCGGGCGGTTGTTTCGGCAATCTGCAGGTCTTGTCCGATTTCTCGATTCGATAAGCCATTGCAGACGAGCTCCAGAACACTGAGTTCCCGCTCTGACAGCTCTGCTCGACCCTCAAGCGACTGTCGTTCAAGCGTGTAAGCGATTACTGGATCGATGTATCGCTCCTTGCTCCTGATGGCTTCCACTGCATTGATCACGCCGATCAGGTCAATCCCCCTCCTTGTGAGAACCACATCGCTTGGTCCCTCCACAGCTCTCTGCATCGAGCGAGGGTTCATGTCCTGCAGGGTGAGGATCGTTGAGGTGAGGCCGGTCTCCGTTGTGTACTCCTTCAGCTTCGCTGCAAGCCTGATGCCGTCGCCGTCTTCAAGGATTTCACTTACAAATGCCAGCACTGGTCCGTCTGACTTGGCCAGTGTTTCCAAGCTTTCTTCCTCTGTCGTGGCAATGCCGAGCAGTTGAAGGTTTTCTGCATCGTATTGCAGTGCAAACAAGCTCGCCATCGCTAATGCATAGGGACGGTTGCCTGTGCAGATCAGAATCTTGAACTGATGGGTCGCAGACTGAAGTCGATGGCTGAGCTCTCTAAGAGTTTGCTGAAAAAGTCCCGAGGCCGTCATGCCTTAAGCCTTACCTTTGGGCGCAGCGCCCGTGAACACTGGGCTCGAAGTCAGGCGTTCCCGGGCTGAATGGTCCTTGACGGGGTTTTTCAGCAAACTCCTAAAGGCTCCATTGATTTCGATCAACATGGTCTGCCTTTGCCCAGGGGCTTCATCCCTTCTGCGATTATGCCCTGCTTTGGTTCCAAAGACCAAGCACGGGTTCTCTGGGCTGGCGTCTGCCGCCACCTCGCCCACCCGCAGCAAATCCACGGCCATCACCTGGGTGTAGAGCGCTCACTGTCGAGCCTCTGGCCTGCGGCGTCGCGGCGGAGATCGATCAGCAGGCTCAGCTCGCCAGTGCGGTGCAGCACCCATCCGCGAATCCGCCTTTATTACCAGAAAACGCCCCGGACCGTGCTAGCGTTTTAAAAATCCTTAACAGACGAAAGAAATAGATGTTCACAATCGATCGGGCCTCCCAGATCTTCCCCAACACCCTGTCGGCGGATGTGGTTCCTGCGATCACGGCCCGTTTCAAGCTGCTCAATGCAGAGGATCAACTGGCGCTGATTTGGTATGCCTACCTCGAAATGGGCCGCACCATCACGGTGGCGGCGCCCGCTGCCGCGCGCATGCAGTTTGCGGAAGGGGTGCACAACCCTGCCACTAGTCATCAGCAGCGGAGCCCTGGCCCAACCTGCCGGCCTGACCTACCCGCGCTCCGGGGTGGTGTGCGATTCGGTGGGTAAAACCTGCTACGACAGCTACGGCCCCTCCATCGGGATCACCTCCGACGTGTATGGCAAGAAGGCCGCCAACCATCTCTCGAACAACCTCAGCCAGACCAGCAGCCGCGACTTCCGCCTGAGCACAGGCCAGGCTTGCAGCATCTCCAAGCGCACCTGCTGGAATGACGGCTGGGGTGAGACGCGTGTGGCTTCCGGGCTCACCCAGCAGCTCTTTGGCAACGCCAATGGCAATCTGCGCCCAGGCCAGGCCCAGATTGCGCGCGATACAGGACTCTGCAGCCTGAGCCGCAACGGCCAGCGAATCTTCGACGGCCCTTGCCTGCTCAAACAAGTGCGCCAGGGGGGACAAAACCGCTACGAGGTGCAACTGCAAAACGGCAGCAATTATGTGTTCCAGCAGAGTGGCAGTCAGTTCTTGATTCGTGATGGTTTCGGCGGCACCTGGCCGGTGACCTTCATCGACCACGGCAACACCGGTATCTTCCGCTTCGGCGACTACAAGCTGGTGGCCACCCAGGAGAATTCCAACCGCAACTCCAGCAGCAACCGCGATGCAGCTGTTGGCAATGCCCTCGGCAACCTGCTCAATTCTCTTTTCCAATAAGAGCTACCTAGGCCGACACATCAGCTTCATCAGCGATGGCGTGATTGAGTGACCAGCCGTGCCTAGTTGCTCCGGCGGAAGTAGTCAGCCTGAGCGATCAAAACATCCGCGGCAGGGGGCTGAGGATTATCGGTTGAGCCTGGCTCTGGTGTCTTGCGTCGGTCTTTCAGGAGAACGGCGATGCGTTTACAGAGATCCCAGAGGCTGCGGAAGTCAATCGGTTGCGGATCGCCAGTCGGAGGCAAAGCTTCCATCAGGGCTATGGCAGTGGGGGCAAAGAGGGAGATGTGAAAGAGGGGGCTGGTGGAGGGGCTGAACGGGTAGCAGGCGTTGTCGCACGCATCGGCGGAACAGGGCTATTTGGGTCGTTGAAGTAGGCCTCTGCCTCCTGCTTACGGCGCTGGTATTGCTTGTTCCTGTAGGCGATCACGATTCGGCCCGCCTCCGCGCAGCGCAGGTCTAAGGAGGTCATTCCAAGAGCCACGCACTGAGAGCGCAGGTAGGCCTGAGCCTTCTCGAACTTGGCCTGTTCTTTGCGTTCCCACTCAAGACGGATCTGTTCCGCGGCAGCCCTTCGTTGAGAGGCCTGCGCTTCTCGCAGGGCTTCCTCTTCAGCACGCTTGCGCTCCCTGGCCTGCTGTGGAGTCTCCACGGGCTCTGATTTTTCAGTTTGTGCTTGTGACTGCAGTTGATGTTGTGGCTGTGGTGGCACCACGGGATCCAGGTTCTCGGGCAGTGGTGGCAGGGTGAAGTGAGAAGTGGCTTCAGTAGGGGCGGCTGGCTTTAGGGATCTGCCGACGTCCACAAAGAAAGAAATCACTACCGCTCCTGTCACAAGAAACGGCACCGCCATGGCCGCGTAGGCGTAGCGCCGCACCTGGCATGTAACCAATGACTTCTTACCCCCTGCTCGATTTTGAGCATCTCCCGAACTCCTGGGCTCAGAGGCCTGAGCGTTCTGCCCTGCCGCTCGAGAAGCATGGCGATAGGCGGCAGCTCGCGCTTGCTGATCCGACCAGCCCTCAGGCACACCAGAGTTTCGGACCTGCGCTGGTGTTGGCGGCTCAGGTTTGCGCGGTGGTGGCGGGGCTGGGGGTTCAACCTCTGGCGATTTATGCCCGCCAGCTTTGTAATCGCTGCCCGCTTTCAGAAATACGGAGCGGACGAAAACGAGATCCTCAGAGTCGAGAGTGAACCATTCGGACTGAGGCAAGCGCTTGGCGGAGAAGCGGCGATGCAGGTAGCGCTCCAGCTGCTCGGCCTTGTTCACCCAGCCAGGGCCGGCGGCGATCCGGCCGAGATCGAAGCTGCCCAACGCAGAGCCAAGCAGCTGGTGGCGGGCGGTTGGGGATCGGTGCGCTGGTGATCGACAGCCTGCCTACAAGGCAACCGGTTGCAGGGGGTCAACCCTGTGCGCAAGGACTGCAGGGAATTACACCATCCCTGCGCACACCCCTGCGCACGGCGGCCAACCCGCTCTAGTTGTGCACTGGGGTTTGCCCCTGTTATGCCACCGCCTTCTAAGCAGCCGGTCGATGGTTCGAATCCATCAGGGGGCGTTGGGGCGAGACTCCAGTCACCTGCTTCTTGAGCCTGGGTCGAGAAGCGGTTGCCGAGGCCAGCCCCGTGCCCTGACAAGAGTTCAGTCACGCTCCAGAGCTGTGCTGAGCCACTCCAGGCGACGGGCGTTGACCCCGAGATCGGAATCCCCGAGCCGCGATACGGAGCGGGCCTGCACCTGCTGGTGGACAGGATCCGCCAGGAGCTCGAGATCGTCCACGAAGCCGAACAGGCTGCTGGTGGCGGTGGCATGCAGGTAGTTGGACTGACGCTCCACGATGCGGATCGCTTCGGTGGCCTCAAGCCGGGATGCCAGGAACTCCACGGCAGCATCGGGATCGGCAACCGACCAGTTCTGACGCGCGCAGTGCGCTGAGCTGGAACAGGGTGACAGCGAGCCTCCGTGGATGCCGAGATCAGCCGGCAACGGTCCTTCCAGGTGAAACATCGAGGCCAGGGCCGCGGACGGTGCGCCCCAGCCCACCAAGAGCACAATCAACAGGGGCAGAAGCAGGCGCAGAAGCATGGTCAGGAGCGGCGGCGCGATGGGAATTCTGCCCATACTTGCGGCAGCAACGCGCGACACCCCATGGCCCTCGGAGATGAGACCTGCGTTCCCTGCCGGGATGGGGCGCCCACCCTCACCCCAGAGGAATGCGACGCCGTGCTGCAGGAACTGCCGGGCTGGGAGGTGGTGGACGCCCACCACCTGCGCAAGGCCTGGACCTTCCCGGACTTTGTCTCCGCCCTGGCGTGGGTGAATCAGGCTGGTGAGATCTGTGAACGCCAGGGCCATCACGCCGAGTTTCAGCTCGGTTGGGGCCATGTCGAGGCCGAGATCTTCACACATAAAGTGGATAGCCTCACCAGAGCTGATGCCGTTCTGGCGGCACATTTCGACGCGGCCAAAGAGGCTGCCGACGCCAGCATGCCGCAGGCATAGATCTGCAGCTGAAGGATCGCTACTTCGAGTATCCCGTCAACACGCTCCTGGCTGGACCCAGACCTTTTAGTGGTTCGTTTTGCTCTGATGATGTCATCTCGTTTGATTGGAACGGCTTGATTTCGATCAGCCTCTTTGGGGCTGTCTTGCCAGCGGCTCAACTCAGGACTGACGCACCAGAAGATGACGGCGGAAGCCATCGAGCATCCGCAGCCGTGCCGGAGAGGAGGTGCAGCGCCGCGACGTGAGCAGATCCGAGGTGGTGGCAGCGATTTCGGCCACGGGCATGCAGCGCGACAGCTCCCGTTCAAGACGCTCGAACACCCCGTTGGTCTCGGCCTCATTGCCCTGGTCTGCCGCCTGGAGGGTGGACCCGTGGGCGGGCGTGGCGGCGTTGCTGGCCATCAGCCCGTCCAGGGTGGATAGCAGGACGGTCCGCCGCCAGGTGAGGTAAGACGTCATCAGCTGTGGATCGATTCAGCGCAACACCAGTGTGATCACCTCGCCGGAAGCTGCGCCAATCTGACGTGATCTTTCTTGATGCCCAGTGCTGATCACGATGGCATCGTGATCAGGTTTTCAACACGTCAAATCGGCATGAACATGCCCTCTCGCGTGTGTCTTTAAGCACATCTCTGTCCGATGATGGCTAATCCGCTGGTTCACGCATGAGCCCCGTGAGGTCGCTGCCACGGGCTCGGCCGCTTCCCCTGGTGCTGTGGAGCGCGGTCGTACGGCTGTCTGGCGATGCGTCTGGGGTGGTCCCGGCGGGTTCAACGGGATCGCGACCGGATGCCTTGGTCAGCGGACACCCATCCAATGCCGCTCTGGCTGATCAGCGAACCAGCACCGGTCACGCCTCTGCCAGGCAGCGACCAAGCCTCTGCCAGGCATCACTCAATCCGACGACGAGGGCGTTGCGGTGAGCCGCTCGTAGAGCCACCAGCCCAATCCTCCCCACACCACTGTCCAGCCCACGAAGGTGGCGAGGGTGCCCAGCTGACCGGTCTCGAGCGAGTAGACACCGACGTGGAGCAGTGCGGCGTCGATCAGGGAGCCGCCGATGCCCCAGCCCAGCACCCAGGTGAACAGAAAGCCGATGGCGGCGAGGTTGCCGGTCATGCCTTGCCCAGTTCCAGAGATGGAAGAGGGACAATCTGCCGTGGTTTTGTCCGCGGTGTTGGATGTCTTGGCCTGGAGGTGCGACCTGCCTCGGGCTCACAGGAGCCCTCAGGGCAGCACTTCAAGTTCGCTCACCCCGTGCTGCTGCAGCAACGCCGTCAGCGTCAGCAGATCATCTGCATGGATCATGCCGATGCAGCCATCGGTGCCGCTCTCGCTGCCATGCCCCGCGCTTGGATCGAGATGGATGCCGAGGGCACGGCGATCGGTGGGGAACTGCGGCTCCAGGCCGATCCAGCTGATGCGGCCCAGCTCAACCGGCAGATCATCGGACCCTGCCAGGGAGACGATCTCGGAGACGCGGTAGTGCCCGGGGGGCAGGGGTGAGCGGCTGCCGAGGCGATGGCGATCTGCCTGCTGCCGATCCGCCCGTCCCGCAAGGGCCGCATAGGACCGCAGGGGTTCTCCCGGCAGCTCCAGCTGCAGTGCCCAGACAGGATCGCCACTGCCCGGCAGGACGCGATCCGTGCGCCGCAGCCGCATCAGGCCTGCCGCCTCCGCCGCTGGGGCCAGGGCTGCCAGGCCCAGACAGGCCAGCCCAAGGGCCACCCGAACCGCGGTGATGCCAGGAAGTAACGGGCGCGTCGTCGACACCATGACGGCCAGGGAAGGGGAGCCGGTCGTAGCGCCGCCCTGACGGCCCCACCAGGGGGTGTGGGGTCAGCACGGGAACTGCCCGTGCGCTGGTCATCGCCTTGGATGGAGGTCATCGTGTGGCTACCGATCAGCAGCAACCTGCCTGTTCCAGCGTGAGCCTCCTTCTCAACATCCTCTGGTTTGTCCTCGGCGGCTTTGTGATGGGGGTGGGATGGTGGCTGGCAGGCCTCGTCGCCGCCCTCACGATCGTGGGGATTCCCTGGGCGCGCGCCTGCTTCGTGATCGGCAACTTCGCGTTCTGGCCGTTCGGCTATGAGGCCGTCAGTCGTCGGGAGCTCACCGGCCAGGGCGACTTCGGAACGGGGCCGCTGGGGTTGGTGGGGAACCTGATCTGGTTCCTGCTGGCCGGCTGGTGGCTGGCGATCGGCCACCTCAGCTCCGCCTTGGCCTGCTTTGTGACCATCGTGGGAATTCCCTTCGGCATCCAGCACATCAAGCTGGCTTTGATCGCCCTGGCACCGATCGGGATGAAGGTGGTGCCGGTCACAACCCCAGCAGGGGCCGGGCGTTATCCGTGAGTTGCCAGGCCACAGATGGTCAACGAAGTCAGGCTTGAGGGCACCCAGAGAGGCCCCATAAAAATTCTCCAATGAACTGGAGAGAGAGCCGAGTACGAAAAATTGAATTAAAATATAAAGTTGAAACCAAATTCAACCAAATATCTTGCTGAAACAAGCCCAAACAAAAACAGTGATTAATGGAGCCAAGCGGATTCGAACCGCTGACCCCCTGCATGCCATGCAGGTGCTCTACCAGCTGAGCTATGGCCCCATGCTTGCAAGAAACGAACGAAGTTCTGGTGACTTCGCTTGGCCCGGAGAGCCCCGTCGCTCGCCAGGAGACTTTACACCGCGGCCTGTCCTGGCTGGATGGGTTCCGTCGAGCTGTTGTGCAGACTCAAAGCTGGCGCCACACGGCCACGAGGCGACCCTGGATCAGCACCTGGTCGGCGGGCAGCACGATCGGTTCGTAGGCGGGATTGGCGGCCTCCAAGCGGATCTGGGTTCCATCGGGATGGAAGTGCTTGAGTGTGGTCCCGCTGCCGGGTACCTGGGCGCTGACGATGGTGCCGGGCCGAATTCGGCTGGCATCGCTGACCGGTTCCATCAGCACCATGTCACCGTCAGCGATGTGGGCGCCCACCATCGAGTCTCCATTCACGGTGAGGGCAAACAGGCCACGACTTTCCAGCAGCGGCGCGATGTCGAGCCGGTCCTGGACATCGTCGAAGGTTTCCACCAGGCCTCCGGCCGCTACAGCACCAAGCACCGGAATTCCCTCGGAGCGCTCGCCCAGCAGCTGCAGAGTGCGGGCCTGGCCCTCCTGCCAGGTGATCCAGCCCTTCTGCTGCAGATGCCTCAGCCGGCTCTGGATCGGGGCCGGCGAACGCAGGCCCATCGCCTGCATCATCTGCCGGATCGAAGGACTGTGGCGATGGGCGGCGATATACCCCTCCAGCCAGTCGTACAACTCGCGCTGGGCCGATGTGAGCGTTTCCAGGGTGGAAGCGGCAGGAGGAGGGAGTACCGGCACAGATCATCGAGCACCTGATACATCTGTATCGCTCTGGGGCCACTTTTGTCCAGAGATCGGCCGGCCGGATTGGAACCCGGAGCCACTCAGAACGCCCCCAGCACCGCCGCCAGCAGGGCCTGCTGCACATGCAAGCGGTTCTCCGCCTGATCAAACACCCGGCTGGCGTCACCCTCAATCACGCCGGCACTGATCTCTTCGCCGCGGTGGGCCGGCAGGCAATGCAGCACGATCGCCCGACTGTCCGCTTCGGAAAGGAGCGCTTCATCCAGACACCAGCCCGCAAAGGCCCGCTCGCGTTCCGTCTGCTCCTGCTCCTGGCCCATTGAGGCCCACACATCGGTATAGAGCGCCTGGGCGCCGCGCACGGTTGCCACCGGATCGTGCAGCACCTCCAGGCGGCAGCGATCTCCGGCCAGGCTTCGGGCCTGCTCCACCACGGCCGGATCGGGCAGAAACCCCTCCGGACAGCCCACCCGCACGTTCACCCCCAGCAAGGCGCCGGCGATCAGGAGGGAATGGGCCACGTTGTTGCCGTCGCCGACGTAGGCCAGGGTCAGGCCCTCGATCTCCCCGAAGGAGTCCTGCAGGGTGAGGTAATCGGCCAGGGCCTGGCAGGGATGTTCCAGGTCGGTGAGGGCATTGATCACCGGGATGGAGGCCCAGTGCGCGTACTCGGCCAGCTCCTGCTGGGCGAAGGTGCGGATCGCCAGGGCATCCACGTAACGGCTCAGCACCCGGGCCGTATCCGCCACCGGCTCTCCGCGCCCCACCTGGGTGACCGAGGGGTGGAGATCAACCGTCTGCCCCCCAAGGCGCGCCATCGCCACCGTGAAGCTCACCCGGGTGCGGGTTGAGGCCTTGGTGAAGATCAGGCCCAGCGTCTTGCCGCCCAGGTCGATGCGGCGTTGTCCACTCTTGAGTTCGGCGGCCAGCTGCAGCAGGGCCAGGGTCTGATCGCCGCTCAGATCAGCGGAGGAGAGGAGATCCGATCCGCGCAGGCCGCTCAGCAGCGAGGCGAGGCTGGAGAGCTGGGAGGTCATCGCCCCATCTCAAAGAACCCTTATCCGGGATTGGGGGCCCCGCCGTCAAGGGCGGAGACCCGGAAGCATCCGGGGCGGGACGCTTCCCTGTCTGGGACTCAGGCTGGGCTGAGCTGATCTGCACAGCTGACAGCCTCTTCCCCCTGGGGCATGGTGCTGGAAGCGAGCAGATCCTTGAGATCGTCGCCTTCGATCACCTCCTTCTCGAGGATCTTCTCGGAGATCGAATCGAGCAACCCACGGTTGTGGTTCAGGATCGACAGGGCCCGTTCATGGGCCCGATCCACCAGGGTGCGCACCTCCTTATCGATCGCCTGGGCGGTGGCGTCACTGACGACACGGCGGGGGTTGCTGGGCCCACCGAGGAAGCGGCTGCCGCCCTGCTTGTCGTAGGCGAGGGGCCCGAGGGTCTCGCTCATACCGTAGGTGCCCACCATCTGCTCGGCGATGTCGGTGGCGCGCTGCAGATCATTGGCGGCGCCGGTGGTCACGGCACCGAAGACGATCTCTTCAGCGCTGCGGCCCCCGAGCAATGTGGCGATCTGCCCCTCGAGATCGCCCTTGGAGTTGAGAAAGCGTTCCTCCGTCGGCAGCTGCAACGTGTACCCCAGGGCTGCCATGCCGCGCGGCACGATCGAGATCTTCGCCACCTTGCTGCCGCCTGGCATCAGGTGACCCACGATGGCGTGGCCCACTTCGTGATAAGCCACCACTTTCTTCTCATCGGGCTGGAGCACTCGGCTCTTCTTCTCCAGGCCGGCCACCACCCGTTCGATCGCTTCGTTGAGGTCGCCCTGCTCCACACTGGTGCGGTAGGCGCGGGCCGCCAGCAGGGCGGCCTCGTTGACCAGATTGGCCAGATCGGCGCCGGCGAAGCCACTGGTGGCCTGGGCGATCTTGTCGAGATCAACGCTGCCCGACAACTTCACCTTCTTGGCATAGATGTCGAGAATCATCTTGCGGCCTGAGAGATCAGGCCGATCCACCAGGACCTGGCGATCGAATCGGCCGGGCCTCAGCAGGGCGGCATCGAGCGTTTCGGGCTGGTTGGTGGCCGCCAGCACGATCACCGGCTTGTCCTGAGCTGCGAAGCCGTCCATCTCGGTGAGCAGCTGGTTGAGGGTCTGCTCCCGTTCATCATTGCCGCCGACCACACCCATCGACCCGGAGCGGCTCTTGCCGATGGCATCGAGTTCGTCGATGAAGATGATGCAGGGCGCTTTCTTCTTGGCTTCCTCGAACAGATCCCGCACCCTGGCGGCACCGGCACCGACGAACAGCTCGACGAACTCGGAGCCCGAGATGATGAAGAAGGGCACACCGGCCTCACCGGCCACTGCTTTGGACAACAGGGTCTTGCCGGTGCCGGGAGGACCCACCAGCAGCACGCCCTTGGGAATGCGGGCGCCGATGGCGGCGTAGCGCTCCGGGGTCTTGAGAAAATCGACGATCTCGGTGAGCTCCTGCTTGGCCTCATCGACGCCAGCCACATCGGCGAAGGTGACGCGCGATTCCTCATCGGGCACGTAGACCTTGGCCTTGCTCTTGGTGAAGCTGAGGGCTCCCTGGGCGCCGCCGCCCATGCCACTTCTCCTGGCGAAGAACTGAAGCACCAGAATGAAGATCAGCGGAGGCACCACCCAGCTCAGCAGCGTGGTGAAAAAGTTTGGTTTTTTGGGAGGAGCAGCGGCGAATTCAACCCCATGCTGCTCCAGGCGCTGGGGTAGCTCCATGTCAAAGATCGGGGTCGTGGCCAGCACCGAGGGCGCGCCTTCTTCCTCAGGGCTCTTGAGTTCGTAGCGGATCTGGTCCTGGGTGATGTACGCACGTTTGACGTTGTCGTCGTTCACCTGATCGATGAACAGCGAATAGGGCACCCGCGGCACCTGCTGCATTCCCTGCGACGGCAGGAAGTTGCTGAACAGCAACAGCACACCGAAGCCGATCAGTACCAGATTAATCACTCCGAAGCGCCGGTTCGGACCTTTGTCGTCCTGGCGGATGGCCATCGTCAGTCGTCCGTAGTCTGACCAAACTAAGGGTCCTTGCTGCAGGGGAGCCCCGAGGGCGGGGTGGGAGAACCGAACGGCGGCCCCACAATGCAGGCAACCGAGGCGGCTGCATGCATCTGCTGAGTCCAACTGATCTCAGTCCGGATCGACGGCGATCTCGCCGACATCGCTTTTACCGCAACCTGCTGCTGCTCGACCTGTTCATCCTGGGCTGCCTGAGCCTGCCGGCTCCGTTCAACCGGCTGGCCCATCTTGTTTACGGACTCCTGCTGCTGATTCTCAGCCTGCAGCTGCGCGAGACGCTGCGGCCCGGCGGCCGCCGCAGCAACGATCTGGCCTTCCGCCTGGTGGGGCTGGCCTGCTTGCTGTCGATGGTGTTCTGGTCGTTCACGCCGCTGGAGGTGCGCAACAGCGGCCTTCCCCTGCTGCTGCTGATCACCGGCTTCATCGCCTGGAGCCTGCAGCGGCTGATCCTGTTCCTGTCGGAGGAAAAGCTGATCAACCAGAAGGTGTTGATGGGGGCCGTGGCCGGCTACCTGCTGCTGGGCCTCACGGCCGGCATGGTGGTGACGGTGCTGGAGACCCTCCAGCCGGGCAGCTTCATCAGCGCCAGCGATCAAAAGCCACTCATCCTGCCAGGGCCGACCAGTTCATTGGAAGTGCCGTGGAACCTCAACTTTGTGCGTCTCACCTACTACGCCTTTGTCTGTATCACCACCGTGGGTTTCGGCGACATCCTGCCCCAGACGCCAGCTGCGCAGATGTTCACGGTGCTGTTCACCGTGGTGGGGCCGCTGTACATCGCGGTTGTGATGGGGATCCTGATCAGCCGCCTCACGGTGCAGGAAAGCGAAGTCCAGAAGAGCCACCCGCCGCTGCGGGACGACCCCTGAGCACCTGGCACGCTGTGGGCTTAGGACTGAGACACCCATCGGACCTGATTCATGAGCCTTGATCAACTCGATGCCTTTCTCGCCCGCGCCCGCGCCGATGCCGACCTGCAGCAGCGGCTGAATCAGCCCCTGGAGTTGGCCGCTTTTCTGGCCCTGGCGGCGGAACAGGGCTACCAGCTCAGCGAGAGCGACGTGATCGCGGCCCAGCAGCGTCAGGAGAGTGAGCTCAGCGATGAGGAACTGCAGCACCGCACAGCCAGCGAGGCCTACCGCCTGCGTCACTTCATTCCCAGCTGATCTGGTCCAGCACAGCCACTCCATCGACTGATCCGCCGCCGCGAGCCTGGTAGCCCCTTACCCTTCGGCCCCCGCTGAGCTCTCCTGCGGATCCTCGTTCTGAGGCTTGGTCTGGAGCACCAGCCTGGTCGGGAAGGGCATCGCGGCGCCCTGGCTGGCCACGACCCGGCCGATCCGCTGAAGGATCTCCTGCTGCAGCTCGTAATAGGCATCGGAGCTGCCGCCCCCGAAGCACTCCAGACGGAGATCGAGGCTGGATTCCCCGTATCCCACAAAATGCACCCGCCTGGGCAGGGATGGCTCCACCCCCGGGCATTGGGTCAGTTCCTCGCGCAAGGCGGAAAGGATCGGCTCCAGCAGGGGCTGATCGTCGTAGCGGATGCCGAACGTCACCAGCACCTGACGGTGATCGCGGCGCGCACCGTTGAGGATCGCCGAGCTGGCGAAGGTGGCATTGGGCAGATAGAGAGGCTGCTGATCCGGTGTGATCAATTGGGTGTAATACAGCCCGATCACCTTCACCGTCCCCTGCAGGGACTGGCTCGGCACCTGGATGAAGTCGCCGATCACAAAGGGGCGGTTCACATACAGCATCACCCCGCCCAGCAGGTTTTCCACCAGGGTGCGGGCGCCAAACCCGAGGGCGGCCGCACCGAAGCCACTGGCGGTGAGCAAGAGCGTGGGCGACACCCCCATCAGGCGCAGCACCTCGAGTGTCGCCAGCAGCAGCAACGTTCCCGTGATCAGCTTGTTGAGCAGGTCCTGAAGAAAGTTGCGGTCTGCCTGGCTGCGTTGCTGCAACCACTCCAGGTTTTCTCCGGCATGGGCCAGCAGGGCGCTTTTGCAGCGCAGCACTGTCCAGACCAGTCCGAGGATCAGCACCACCTGCCGCACCTCGCTGCCGTTGCGGCTCAGATCCCAGCCCAGGCGCTCGAACCCCCACCAGATCAGGGTGCCCAGCCCAATCGTGAGGCTGACACTGAGGCGCGCCCGCAGCAGCAGGCGCCGCGCCAGACCGCTCGGCCGTGCCAGCCGGGCCAGTTGGTCCATCCCGATCCAGACGACCACGGCCAGCAGCAGGCCGCTCAACAGAAGACCAAGGTCAAAGGGCAGGATGATCACGAGGCAGGGGCCTCCAGGCGCCAGAGCAGGTCGCCATCCAACACGGATGGCGGTCTTGCAGTCCATGCGGCCACCTGGTCCATGGCCGTGAAGCCGAGATCATCCAGGGGTGTGAAGGCGGCCAGACCACCCATTGGTTTTGGTGCGATCACGGCCACGATCTCCTGCACGGCCCCGACCCGCAGGGCCGCCGCCGCCAGAGCAGGGCCGCATTCCCACAGCACCTGGTTGCAGCCGCGCCGGGCCAGGGCCTCGAGCAGCTCCGTGGGTTCGCAACGGCTCAGCACCAGCCGTTCCACACCGCGTCGATCCAGCTGGAAGCGCCGCCGCGGCTGGGCTTCGTACCCGTGGGCCACCAGGGTTGCGGCGTCAGCCTGGTCCCAGAGACGGGCCTGCTCCGGCAGGGCCAGGCTGCGGCTCAGCACCACCCGCAGCGGCTCCGGCGAGCGTCGCCCCCGGCTGGTGAGCAGCGGGTCATCGGCTCGGACCGTGCCGCCGCCGACGATCACCGCATCGCAGCTGGCCCGTAAGTGGTGCACCCAGTCCCGTGACGCACTGCCGCTGATCCACTGGCTGGCGCCATTCGGGAGCGCCGTGCGGCCATCCACGCCCATGGCCCACTTGAGGATGGCCAGGGGGCAACCGGTCTGGACCCGATGCAGAAAGGCGCGGTTGAGGCGTAGGGCTGCCGCTTCCGCCACGCCCACGATCACCTCCAGGCCCGCCGAGCGCAGCTGGGCAATGCCACGGCCGGCCACCCGGGGATCGGGATCGGCCATGGCCACCACCACTCGCGCCAGGCCGGCGCGGATCACCGCCTGGCTGCAGGGGGGCGTGCGGCCCTGATGGCAGCACGGCTCCAGGGTCACGATCAGGGTGCCGCCGCGGGCCCGCTCACCGGCCTGCACCAGCGCGCCCACTTCGGCATGGAGTTCGCCGGCCGCGGCATGGAAGCCTTCGCCCACGAGCTGGCCGCTTCGATCCAGCACCAGGGCCCCCACCATCGGATTGGGACTGGTCCGGCCGGCTCCGAGGGCGGCGAGCTGCAGGGCCCGTTCCATCCAGCCGTGCCACTGGCTGGAGGACGAGCAGTAACCGATGCCCGCCCGTGGGCTCGGCAGAGGCGAGGTCGGCAGGCTCACACTGGCTCCGCGGCGTCGTTGAGGCTGCGCCACTCCGCCACCACGTAAGGGGGCACCGGCAGGTCGGTGAACACTCCCCTCAGCTGCAGCCGCAGCGGCCGGTTCTGCTGCAGATCGGCCAGCAAGGGCGCCAGATCAAACTCAGCGGCCGCGGCCCGACCATCGCCGGCCAGGGCGGTGCTGGCCAGGGTCACATCGGCCAGTTGCCAGCTGAGGCGGCCGCTGACCACCTGCAGGTTGGTGGGGTGGTCGAGCCTCACCTTGCCGGGGTAGCCCACCAGGCGCAGGATCAAGGGGCCGCCGACCGGACCCTGGCGGTAGGCCACCACCTGCCAGCTCTGACCGTCGAGGTCCCGCAGGCTCTCGAGGCTGCGGACTACCGGGATGCTGTTCTGATCCGGATGGGCATGCAGCTGGGCCATCGCCAGCGCTGGCCAGCCCAGCCAGCAGAGCAGACCCAGGATCAGGGCCAGGCCAGGCTGGAGTGGGTGGGCCCAGCGCCGCTTCAGGGGAGGCACGTTCAAGCTGGCTGCTCCCTGTGCAACGGCCAGGGGGCCGGCTGTTCCGCGCCGGGAATCGCCTGCCAGTCCGTATGGGTGGCCCACAGGGCCCAGATCGCCATGGCCCGCAGGTAGTGGCAGGCGCGGAAGGTGTTCACCGCCGTGATCGCCTCGGGGGTGCGGAACTGCAGGCCGCCCCCATAGACCTGCTGCACCACGGCGCCGGTGATCGCGAAGGCGGTGCTGCTGTCGCCCATCAGCCGGTAGTAGGCGGCCAGGCCGAAGTTGATGCCGGTCCACACCTCCAGCGGGTGGGTGCCGTTGGGATCGAGGGGCGTGCCGTCGCGACGCAGGCCATTGGCCACACCGAGGCTGCCACCCCTGAACCCCTCGAAACAGGCTTCCTTGACGGCGTTGAGGGCGGAATGGGCACGATCGTCGGCCACCACGGCGGGCAGACCGAGCAGGCGGGCGTAGAAATCGCCGCAGAGCTGGTCGGCCATCACCACGGGGGTGCCGCTACAGGCATCTATGGCGTAGTACTCGCCGTTCCAGAGCAACCGGTCGAAATTGGCGCGTGACTGCTCCAGCCAGCCGCTGAACTGCCGTTGCTCCTCTGAGGTGTCGAGGCCCAGCTCCAGCTGGAGGCGCTGGCCCATCGCCAGGGCCGCCTCCAGGGCCGCGATCCAGAGCGCACCGCAATAGGCGCTCACGCCCTGCAGCGGCCAGTCGTCGAAGGTCTGGTCCGGGGCGCCGCCGTTGTCGGGCAGGCCGTCGTCGTTGGCGTCAAAGGTCTTGAGGTAGCGCAGCGCGTCCACGGCGGCCGGCCAGCACTCCGCCAGGAAGCGCAGGTCTTCTCCGGTCGGGGCGAGCCGGAACGTGCGCCAGACCTGCAGCACGAAGTCGCTGGCCAGATCCTTCCAGAGATTGCAGTCTTGATAAGCGGTGTAGTTGGTGGCATCCCAGGGCCGCTCGTTGGGGGCCCCGAGGTCGTGGGGTGTGGCACCAGCCACCTTGCGGGCGGCCTCGACGCGGCCCCGCCCCTGGGTGAAATACCAGCCGATCGGCCGCGGTGTGGGGTCGGCGGCGGGGATGGCGCGGGCGAAGCTGCGCAGCACGCTCTTGTCCAGCTCCGGCCAGAGCTGCAGCAGAGCGAAGGAGCCGTAGAGCCGCACATCAAGGCTCTCGTACCAGGCGTAGTCGAGGCACTCCAGCACCCCGAAGCGGCCCACCGGATCGGCGGGACTGGCAGCGGTCCAGAGGCTGCCGCCGCTGGCCAGGTCATAGAGCTCGTTGAACAGGGCCATGCGCAGCGGCTCCGGCAGGTCGGTGCGCTCCAGCACGGGCTGCTGCCAGGCGTCGATCCGCTCCAGCCAGCCGCGCCAGTCCCGCAGGGCTTCGGCGGCGATGGCGGCGGCATTGTCTCCCACCGCACCGAAGACATCGGTGTAGCGACGCAGGGCGGTCGTGCCGCTGGCGAAGGCCGTGACCGGCAGGTCCCAGCTGATCACCACTGGGATCTCGACCGTGGCGCCGGGCTCCAGGCGCAGCTGCACCGCCAGGGCGGCACTGGCGGGATCGTTCTCCGCACTGCGGCGATCGTTGTCGCCATCGGGGATGGAGCCGTCGCGGGCGAAGGGTTCCCAGAGTTCGGCGCCACTGCCAGCCGGGTTCCAGCGGCTGCAGCGCTGAATGCGGGCCCCCGGCACGCCGGCTGCCTCCAGGGCTGCGGCATCGGGCACCGCCAGGCACCACTGCCCTTCCCCTTCGGCGATCGGCTCGCTACGCTCGCCCTCCAGCAGGATCCCCTGCAGGCCCGGCTGATCGATCCAGCGGTTGCGCTGGCCGCGGCTGTGGCCGATGGCGGGCACGTAGTTGTGCTCTGGGCTGCCGTCGTCGCGGAAGTGCACCGAGGCGGAGGGATCGGTATTGCGGAACCAGCCCACGGTGTTGCGCCAGCTCAGCAGCAACGACAGGTCCAGGGGGCGGTCGCTGGGGTTGTGCAGCGTCCACACGAACACCGCCACCGGATAGCTGCTGCGCTGGTAGTCGCCCGGCAGGATCGGACTGAAGGCCTCGCAGCTGAGCTCGGCGGCGAACACACCGCTGTAGTGGGTGGCGCTGAGGGGATAGCGGGCGGCGTAGGTGCCGGTGGTGGTCTCGGCGGTGCTGGCGGGGTACCAGCTCCAGCTGGTCAGGGGCTCGCCCGCCTCGGGCCGGGAGGCGTCCAGCGGCGGCTTCACGGCCAGGGCATGGGCGCGGCTGCTGCTGCCATCGCTCTCGAACAGGGCGAACTGGCAGTCCGGCAGGGTGCCGAACCAGTGCTCGCCGCCGTCCAGGTGCCAGAGGTTGACGCTGCCATCGGGGCCTCGGCCGATGCAGCCGGCGCCGAAGCCCCCCAGGGGCATGCCGTGGTTGGGGCCGTCGTCGAGGTTGCTGGCGTAGCGCACGGTGTAGGGCGCGTCCCAACCCAGACCAAAGGGTCGCGACCAGCTGGCCACCGGAGGCTTCCAGGCCGTGCCGGCGCTGCGGCGGGACCCTTCAACCGGACGGGATCCGGCGTCCCGCAGCAGCGATGTCAGGGCGGACAGGCCAAAACGCGCCATGCAGGTTCTATGGATGCCCCCAGCTTGTCAGAGCTGGGTTGTCCCGTTCGATCACGGCTGCCACTCCTGGGGATTCGGCGCCGGGAAGCCCCCATTCACCTCCTGATCCACCAGGGCATCGAGGGTGACGGCGGAGCGCACCAGGGCCTGATAACGCAGCACCACCCGGCGGTTGCGCTCGATCCAGGTGCCGGCATCGCCATCGGGCAGGCCGGCACCGTCGCCGGAAAGCAGCTCCAGGTCGCCCTGCTGGGCCAGCAGGGCGAGCACCAGATCGTGGATGCGCTGGCGGCGGTCATGCATGGCGGAGTGGCCGACGGACTCCCGAGGGAACGGAGTTGAGCATCATGGCCAGCACTGGCCGTGGCAAGCCCTGAGCGAACAATCCTGGCTGGATGTGGTGGGCACCGGTGCCGGCGGCATGGCCAGCCTGCCGGCGGCGGCACAGCAGTTGGTGCGCAAGGCTGCGCTGGTGGCCGCCCCGGCTCGCCTGCTCGACGAGCTGGAGCTCTGGTCGAAGATCCAGGGCCCGCAGACCACTGAGACCCTGACGGAGGCTGCAGGACTGTTCTCCGCCAAGTCAGCCATCACGGGTTCAGGCGCTTCGGACGCATCCGGACCAGGTTCTGGGCCTCTCCTGATCGCCAGCGACAGACCCGCCGAACTGATCCCCCGGCTGCAAGAGGCCTTGGCCAAGAACTGCCGCGTGGTGCTCCTGGCCAGCGGCGATCCGCTCTGGTTCGGCATCGGCCGGATCCTGCTGCAGCACTTCAGCCCGGAGCAGTTGCGCTTCCATCCCGCCCCCAGCTCCCTGCAGCTGGCCTTCGCCCGCCTCGGCCGCCCCTGGCAGGACGCCAGCTGGATCAGCCTGCATGGCCGTGATCCGGCGCCGCTGGCGGCGGCGCTGCAGAAGCGTCCTGCCGCCCTGGCGGTGCTGACCGATCCGGGCCGCGGTGGAGCTGCTGAGGTGCGCAGCCTGCTGCGGGCCTCGGGCCTGGAGGCGGCCTACGGCCTGTGGGTCTGCGAGCGGCTCGGGCATCCAGCCGAGCGGGTGCAGCGGCTGGCGCCTGCCGCGGCCCTGCCGGAGGATCTCGATCCGCTGCACCTGGTGGTGCTGCTCGCGGAGGCGCCGCCGCCGCCGGATCCGCTGGCGTTGCCCCTGTTCGGGCTGGCCGATGGGCTCTGGCTGCAGCACGACGACCGGCCGGGTCTGATGACCAAACGGGAGGTGCGCATCCAGCTGCTGGCCGATCTGGAGTTGCCGCCCAGCGGTGTGCTCTGGGACCTGGGGGCGGGGGTGGGCACGATCGGACTGGAGGCGCTGCGGCTGCGGCCGGCTCTGCAGCTCTGGGCCGTGGAGAGCCGCAGTGGATCCAGCGCCTTGATCGAAGCCAACGCGGCACGGCTGGGCGTCCGACCGGCCGCCATCCTCGAAGGCCGAGCGCCGGCGGTGCTGGAACAGCTGCCCGATCCCGATCGGGTGCTGATCGGCGGCGGCGGCCGAGATCGCGGTCCGATCCTCGAGGCTGTGATGGGGCGCCTGCGGCCCGGCGGCAGAGTGGTGCTTCCCCTGGCGACCCTGGAAGCCCTGGCGGACCTGCGGCCCCGGCTGGAGCAGGCCGGTTTCTGCCTCAGCGTCAGCCAGCATCAGGCCTGGCGCGGCGCTCCCCTGGCCGAGGGCACCCGCCTGGCGCCGCTCAATCCAGTGCTGGTGCTGACCGGAGTCAAGCCCGCCCTTCAGAGCAAACCGCGGTAACGAACGAAGAGCTGCACCATCGCCCAGGAGCCCAGCGTCACCTTGAGGGCGACCAGAATATTGAGCAGGGGAATCCAGCCACCGCTGGCGAGGCTGCCGAAAGCCCCCTGCGGCGGCGCCAGGCCATCCAGGGCGAGGAACGCCAACAGCACGAAGGCGATCACGGCGGCCTTTTCCCAGAGATCGGCCCGGTAGCGCTTGTAAAGACGGTCGAAGGCGGCGGCGGATCCACTGATCAGCAGCAATCCGATCGCGGTGCCACCGGCGACCCCGGCGGCGAAGCCTCCTCCTGGGGAAAGATGGCCCCGCAGGGCGAGTTCCACCCCGATCAGGGCTGAGATCGTCGCTCCCAGGCGGCAGAGCGTCACCGATGGGGGGTCGTCGAGGGAGCGGACCCGTGCTGCGGCGACTTCGCCGGCAAGAACAAAGCGAACGCCGAGCGAGGCCAGGGTGAACACCACCACTTCGGCGACCGTGTCGTAGAGCCGGGTGTGGAGAATCACGCCCGACACAAGGTTGGGAACGCCGGTCTGGGAGGTGATGCCAGCCAGCAGGGAAGTCAGCGGCTCGGCCACGGGCAGGGGCGAGCTCAGGGGCGCCAGGCAGAGCGCGATCGCCGCCAGCAGGTAGAGCCAGGTCATGGCCGCGGCTCCAGCACCAGCTCACCGCCGTCGTCCTGCCAGCGCTGGAAGCCCTCGAGAGCCCGCAACTTCGCCGCCAGCTGGGGGTTGCCGAGTACCAGCCGTTGCCCCTGCTCGATGCGGCCGTGGCAGGGCATGGGTCCGCTGGCGCTGGCCTCAGACCTGGAGAGCAGGCGAAGACGAAGGTGCAGAGGCTCCAGCCAGGTGCGCAACAGCTGGATCCGCTCCTCCTGCAGGGGCTCGCCCTCGGGCACGGACAGCAGCAGCGCCATCGAGGAACGCAGGGCCACGGCGTAGAGCGTTGTCGAGAGCAAGGTGCCCACCAGTGCCTCAGTCAGGGCGACATCGGGAGCGCCGAGCAAGGCATAGAGCAGGGTGGCCACCGATCCCAGGATTCCGCGCAGCACAAGGGTCTGGTAGGGGTTGGACTGGCTCACCAGCAGGATGGCAGTGAGTGGCAGCAGGGCCGTGATCGGCAGCAACAGATCGAGATCGCTGGCCAGGGTGAAGACCTGGTTCATCGCGGCTCCCCCTGCGGGTTGCGGGAGAAGCCCGTGGGCCTTCTGCGCGATTGGGAACAGGTCGCCAGCACATAGCCGAAAATCGTGTTCCACAGCATCAGTGCCAGCAGCCCCAGGGTGAGCAGCGGCCACTGCCGCGGAATGCGCAGCAGCAGACCCAGAAGCATCAGGGCCGAGCCGAGGGTGTCGGCCACCGAAAGGGCATGCAGCTTACGGGCATAGCTGGAGGTCTCCAGCAGGGGCCAGGTTCCCCAGAACCAGAACACCAGGCCGGTGCCGAGCAGCAGCAGGCTGGCGGTTTCGCTGATGGCAGCCAGGCCCATCACCGCTCCTCCCGCAGCAGATTGGCGAGCAGCAGCATGCCCGCATTGCCGGCGCTCAGCACGATCACCCCCACCAGGCCGAGCATCCAGTCGCTCCTCACCACCGAGACAACGAGGATGATCAGGGCCACCTTCGAGGCGATGCTCGCGAAGGCGGCCAGCCGGTGCCAGACGTCCTGCTGGCGGCAGGCAACGGCAATCGGAATCAGCAGGGCCAGGACCATGCCCCAGAGCAGCACGGTCATGGCGTCTCCTCGGCTGATGGCCTGAGCGTCTGCCGCCGGGGAAGCAAGGCATGGACGCGGTAATGCTGGCCATCGGGCTCCAGCCCCAGGGCGATCGTGAACGGCGTGAGGGTGATGCGGAACACGTCCAGGAAAATCAGCAGCGGAATGCTTCGATTCGTCACCGGTTCCTGGATCAGACGCTCCTCCAGATCGACGGCCACCATCAGCCTCAGGGCCTCGCCGTAGGCCTGGGGGACGGCCGCCAGACTGAGCCAGAGGGCGCGCACCAGCTCTCGCAGGGGCAGCGGCCTCGATCGGGCTCTCGGCAGAGCCAGGGCCACGGCCACACCGATCAGCAGATTGAGACGACCGAGATCGGCCGTGAGCAGGCACCAGAGCAGCAGCCGGAAGCCGGTGCTCAAGAACAGGGGGAGGAGTCTTCTCATGGCTGCAGCGCCACCATCAGGGAGGCCCCGACAATCCCGACGCTGCCGACAAGATCCTGGAAACGTTCCAGGTCTGGCAGCCTCAGCTGGCCCAGTCGGCGCAGCGGCTCCAGGGTGCGGTGGACGATCAGGGCCGCCAGCAGAACCAGGGCGGTCTTGGCGGCACCCTTGAGGATCGAGCTGGACAGATCAGCCATCGAGGCTGTCGAACCAACCAAGGAGGCCGACCCACCCCACCCGGCGATGGGCAGAAGCACAGTCAACAGCAGCAAGGCCGCCAGCAACAGAACGACCCCGGCAGACCAGGAGGCCCCCGATCGGGCTTGCTCCAGCGCGGCGTCCGGTGCGGCTGGATCATGGGGAAGAGCCGCTGACAAGGGGGTGCCCCAGAGGCGGACATAGACCGCTGCTGTGCCCACCATCAGCACCGTGGTGACCAGGGCCGTTGGCCCGGCAATCGCCTCGTCCAGCTGTTGCTTGGCGAGGTATCCGAGCAAGGGCGGCGCCCCCACGATCGAGAGGGACGCGATCCACAGGGGCCAGGCGACTGCAGCCGGCAGGGGCCGACTGACCCAACCCAGCAGCTGGCGGCTGGGGAAACGCCGTGCCAACAGGAAGAGAGTGGCCTTGGCCAACCCATGGGCCAGGGCATACAGACCAGCTGCGGCCGGCACCAGAACCACAAAGCCCACCTGGGAGAGGGTGCTCCAGGCCAGCAGGCGCTTCGCATCGGTCTCCACCAGCGCGAACAGGATGCCGAGGGCCGCACTGGCCAGGCCGATCGGGACCATCACGGCCGAAAGCGATGGCACGACATCCATCAGACGCACCAGGGGGCAAAGTCCGCCGGCGACGACTACGCCGGAGAGCAGGGCAGACACCTCAGCCGGCGACTCGGCATGGGTGCGCGGTAGCCACAGGCCCGAGAGGAACAGACCGGATTTGGTGAACAGGCCCACCAGCAGCAGGGCCAGGGCACCACCACCGCTGGTGAGGGCCACCGCTTCGAAGCGGAAGCTGCCCTGCTGGAGATAGATCACCGCGGCACCGATCAGATACAGGGTCATCACCGTGTTGCCGATCAGCAGATAGCGAAGCCCCACCCAGAGGCAACGATCCGATCGGCTCGTGAGCACGAGCAGGAAGGCACTGACCCCCACCACCTCCAGGCAGACATACAGGCTGATCAGATCAACGCTGACGAACGCTGAATTGAGGCCGCCCTGCAGCACCATCATCAGCAGCAGAAACGGCCCTGTGCTCGGCCGTTGCCAGCCATCCAGCAGCACCGCGCCGCAGACCAGGGCATTGAGCAACAGGAAGGGAACAGCCAGGGCATCGGGCGCCAGCGCGACCCCTTCAGGGCCAAGAAGCAGGAGCGTGGCCGGCATGGCCTGAAGCCCAATCGCCGCGGCGATGGCAGCAGTGGCCAGCACACAGCCCAGGGCCAGCCAGCGAGCCAGTGCCGGCAGCAGGGCGGCCAGGAAAGCCGCCAGGAACGGCAGCAGCAGCCATGCGGTCAGGATCGTTTCTGGGGAGAGGGCAGCGATCACTGCGTCTCCTTGATGTCGAAGCTGGCCAGATCGAGGCAGGGATCGCGCAGGGAGAGACGCGAGATCACCACCAGCAGCAGGGCCTGGATCGACAGGCCGATCACGATGGCCGTGAGGATCACCGCCTGCGGGATCGGATCGGCCCAGGCCGACACCCCCAGCGCCTGGATGGCCCCATCCGGCGTTCGTCCGAGGATGGGGCTGCGCAGGCCCGAGCGGGCTGCCAACAGCACAAACAGCGCCACAACGGCACTGCCCATCACATCCATGGCGAGAACCTTGAGGAAGAGGTTGCGCCGCAGCAGCAAGCCAACCAGTCCGGCCAGCACGGCCAGGAGAATCAGAAGTTCCAGAAGCCGGAAGGCTTCCATGCGATCAGGTGGCCCGGGGGACAGCCGGGACGGAAGCGGAACAGTAGCGATCCCGGCTGAAAACGGACTGGGGCAGCCGGTGACACCTGATTGCTGCCACGGAGGGCGACTAGGGAGACAAGGAAGGTCCAGAGGGAAGGGGCTCCAGCTGGACGCGGGTCCCGATCACAATGGCCTGGGCTTCCGCCTGGCCCGCCGCCAGCTCGATCACCCCGTCCACCGCCTGGTCGGGGCCGTAGCTCCGGCAGGGAAGATGGGGGCAGGGTTGCGTGTTGGTCTCGATCGCGATCACCTGGCCATCACGCACGAAGAGCATGTCCAGCGGTTCGGGCGTGCGGTGCATCCAGAAGCGGGCCAGGGCCGGGGGGTCGTAGGGGAACCACATGCCCCGCAGGGGCGGCAAGGGGGGACGCAGCTGCAGGCCGAGGGCCTGCTCGCGGGGAGCATCAGCCACCTCCAGGTCGATGCAGCGATCGGCCTCCAGGCACCAGCGAGCCTCGATCGGCAGAAACTGCGGCGCAGCCTTGGGGGCGGAATCCGTTGCAGGGGGGCGGGTGGTGGCTGGGGGATCAGTGCCAGCCCGGGCACACCCAGCGGCCAGCACCAACACCGTCATTCCGATCAGGCGAAGTCCACGCAGGGAGTGTTCTCGGTGGATGCTCATCCACGGCCCTCCAGCGTCGGCAGGCGCTCGGCGAGACAGTAGCCACGGCCCCGCACGGTGTGGATCAGGCGCCGCTCGCCACCCTCTTCCAGTTTCTGGCGCAGATAGCGCACATACACCTCAATCACGTTGCTGGCCGTGGCCTGCTGGTCGTCCCAGACCTCCCGCAGGATCTGCTCGCGGCTCACCACCTCCCCGGCATGGCGCAGCAGCAGCAGCAGCAGCTGGTATTCCCGCGCCGTCAGAGCAACGGACCGGTTGCCGCGCTTAACCTTACGGCCGCTGGGGTTGACCCGCAGGTCGGCCACCTGCAGCACCGGCAAGGGCGTCGTGCTGCGGGTGGCCAGCTGCAGATGGAGCCGCAGGCGGGTGAGCAGATCACTGGGTGGACTGCTGGAGAGCCAGTAGTCGTCGGCGCCGGCGGTGAGGCAGCGGGAACGGCCTTCCACCGAATCCGTTGCGATATCCAGCAACACCGGGATCGGACCCCAGCGGCGCCGCAGCTCCTGGATCTGGGGGGCCTGATCGGATGAGAGCAGGGCCGCGTCCACGTTGGAATCGTGATCCAGGGCGGTGAGGGGCTGATAGCCCGAGGCCGCCAGCCGCTCCGCCAGGGCCACCGCTTCAGGACCCAGCAGCAGAACGGCGGAGCTCATCGTCCCTGCTCCGGTGCCGACCCCGGCTTGGCCACGTGGGGTAAACCCCAGCCCAGCTTGTTGCGCAACACCTGGAAGAACTCGTGGTCGGCCAACCGCACAAAGCGCACCGGATGGTCGCTGCGACGGATCAGCACGCGATCTTCCGGCCACACATAGCAGCCGGCGCTGCCGTCCACCACCATCATCAAGCGCTCTGGTGTGGCTGGAAACACGGTCACCGGCTCCCGATCGTTGAACACCAGGGCGCGGGAGGCCAGGGAATGGGGTGCGATCGGCGTCAGCTGCAGCACCGGGCAGTCCGGCGTGATCACGGGGCCACCGGCGCTGAGCGCATAGGCCGTGGAGCCGGTGGGTGAGGAGAGGATCACGCCATCGGCGGCGATGTCCACCGGCGCATGGCGGCCGATCGCGATCTCGAAGTGGCACATGCTGGTGAGCGGTTCGCGGTGCAGGGCCATCTCGTTGAGGCAGAGCACCTCCCAGCGCCGCTGCTCACCGCGCATCACACTCACCACCAGCAGAGTGCGCTCCTCCACCGTCCAGCGGCGTTCGATCACCTGCTCGATCACGGCATCGAGGTCCTTGAGGTAGGCCTCGGCCAGGAAGCCGAGGTGTCCCGTGTTGATCGTCAGGATCGGCACGCCGATCGGCGCGGTCTGGCGCGCCGCCGAGAGCACGGTGCCATCGCCCCCGAGCACCACGGCCAGCTCCATGTCCGCGTTGAAGAGGGGCGGAACGCAGGCCGCATAGCCGAGGCTGCGCAGGTGCTGGTCGGGGTTGGCGAAGCCCACCATGCCGCCGGAACTGCTCACCCGCACCACCTCGAAGCCACCGTTCTGGAGGCGCTCTTCGATGGCGTTGGCCGTGGTGATGGCCAGGTCCTTGCCGTCGTTGACGATCAGTCCGACCCGGGGCACCGATCGCAGGCAAGTGGCAAGCTGAGTTTATGGGCGCCGTCCGGCCGCTGACGGGCCCCGTTCACAAGGCGCAGCCGCCCCCTCAGCCGGCCGAGCCACTGTTGCCTCAGAAAGGGCAGAGCACCGGATCAAGGCAACGGCTCAGAACTGCTCAAGGAAGCGGAGGTCGCTGGTGAACAGTCGGCGGATGTCGTCGATGCCGTGGCGCACCATGCAGAAGCGCTCGACCCCCAGGCCGGCGGCGAAACCGCTCCAACGCTCCGGGTCGAGACCCAGACCCTGCAGCACCGCAGGGTCGACCATGCCACACCCCATCACTTCCAGCCAGCGGCCCCGCCATTGCACATCCACCTCGGCGGAGGGCTCGGTGAAGGGGAAGTAGCTGGCCCGGAAGCGCACCGGCAGATCGCCGAAGAACTGCTGCAGGAAGGTGGTCACGGTGCCGCGCAGGTGGCTGAAATCCAGCCCCTCGTCGATCGCCAGCACCTCCACCTGGTGGAAGACCGGCGAGTGGGTGGCATCCACGGCATCGCGGCGATAGACGCGGCCGGGGGCCACGATCCGCACCGGCGGTGGGTTGTTCTCAAGGTGACGGATCTGCACCGGTGAGGTGTGGGTGCGCAGCAGACGGTCGCCGGGCAGATAGAAGGTGTCCTGCATGTCCCGGGCCGGGTGGTGCTCCGGAATGTTCAGGGCGGTGAAGTTGTAATAGTCGGTCTCGATTTCGGGGCCTTCCGACACCCGGTAGCCCAGCCCGGCGAACAGGTCGACGATCTCCTCCACGGTGGCGATCAGGGGATGGCGATGGCCCGGCGGCACAAAGCTGCACGGGGCGGTGACATCCAGCGTCTCCTGGGCGATCCGTTCGGCCAGGGCGGCCCCCTTCACCGCCTGCAGCCGCTCGGCCATCAGGCCCTGCACCTGCTCCTTGAGCCGGTTGGCGCGCTGACCCACCAGCGGACGCTCCGGAGCGGGCAGCTTGCCCATGGCCCCCAGCACCCCTGACAGGCGTCCTTTTTTCCCCAGCAGACCGACCCGCAGCTCCTCGAGAGCCTCGGGGCTGGCGGCCGAGGCAATGGCGTCGGCCGCCTCCGCCTCGAGCCGATCGAGCTGGCCTACGAGCTCCTGCAGGCTGACGGGGGCGCTCACGGCAGTCACGGCACGGGTGATGGGGATGGCCGACTGTAAGGAGGCGCCCTGTTTAGGTTGCCAGCAGCCACAGCAGCCAGAGCACACCGATGGCACCGCTCCGGATCCTGATCAGCAACGACGACGGGGTCTTCGCCGGCGGCATCCGTACCCTCGCCGCGGCAGCGGCGCAACGGGGGCACCAGGTCACGGTGGTGTGCCCGGACCAGGAGCGCTCCGCCACCGGCCATGGCCTCACCCTTCAGACCCCCATCCGGGCGGAACGGGCCGATGAACTCTTCGCCGAGGGGATCACCGCCTGGGCCTGCAGCGGCACCCCCAGCGACTGCGTCAAGCTCGCCCTGTTCAGCCTGCTGGATCAGTGGCCCGATCTGGTGCTGTCGGGCATCAACCACGGCCCCAACCTCGGCACCGATGTGCTGTACTCGGGCACCGTCAGTGCGGCCATGGAGGGCACGATCGAGGGCCTGCCCGCCCTGGCGGTGAGCAGCGCTGATTTCCAGTGGCGCCAGTTCGAACCCGCCGCCGAACTGGCCCTGGAAGTGGTCGAGGCAATGCTGGCAGACGGCTGGCCCCAGGGATCCCTGCTCAACCTCAATGTGCCGGCGCTGCCGCCGGAGCGGATCGGAGCGCTGCGCTGGTGCCGCACCGCCGTGCGCCGCTACACCGATCAGTTCGACAAGCGCATCGATCCCCGCGGCCGCACCTATTACTGGCTGGCAGGTGAGGTGGCCAACGATCTGGAGGCCACGGCGGCGGGGCCGGGCGAGTGGCCGACGGACGTGGCCCATGTGGCCGAGGGGGGCGCGTCACTGACGCCCCTGCAACCCGAGCTGTTCTGGCGTGGTGATGCCATAGCCCTGCCGCCCTGCGAGAGCCTGCGGCCCAGCCGCAAGCTCGACTGAACCCTCCTGGTGAGACCGTGCCGCCGTGCGGGGTCACCTGCCGTTCAGGCCGTGCGGGAGATGCGCTGCAGCATCCAGAGGGTGAAGATCAGGCCGATCAGATGGGCGAACAGCACCTGGGTGTTGCTCAGCACCGAGAGCATTTCCAGGGAGGTGATCGGATAGTTCGTGATCCGCCCATTCGGGGTGCTCATCACCCCGCCGAAGGCGAAACCCGCCTGCATCGAGGCCTGCACGAACAGACTGCCCGCCAGGGCCTGATAGCCCACCGCCGCCAGGGTGAGTCCGACCAGATCGGCCAGCAGCCCGCGTTTGATCAGACGGGCGGTTTCGCCGCGGCTGGGCCGCACCGGACTGGCCAGGGCGCGGCCGCAGCGCACGATCAACCAGCCTTGCCAGAGGCTGAACAGCAATGCAAAGAACGACAGCGTGGTCAGGGAGAGGCCGGGCCCCAGGCCCAGGGCCTTGTCGGCGCGGGCCGCGATCTGACCGCCGATGTTGTTGAACAGCAGCACCCCCACCACCACGACCCCCAGCACCAGCTGGGTCCAGAAGCGCACCCAGCCCACCCGCCGCAGGGCCGCGGAGATGCGCTGGAGATCAAGAGGGTCGGCCATGGAGCGGCACCGAAGCTCCCCAAACTTGCCATGGGAAGATCAGCCCCTGTCCTGGAATCGGCCCTGTCGCCCTGCCCCCACGTTCCGGACGCCTGACGCATTGATCCCTCTGCGATCCCCCCAGGACGCCTTTCGTCCTTCCAGCATCGCCCTGGGCAGCTTTGACGGCCTGCATCAGGGCCACCGACGGGTGATCGCGGCGATCACAGGCCAGAACTGCCCCAGTGGCTGCACCCCCACGGTGGTGAGCTTCTGGCCCCATCCTCGGGAGGTGCTCCATGGCGACACCCGCCTGAGGCTGGACCTGCCCGCCGAGAAGATCGCCCTGCTCCAGCCCCTGGCGGTCAGGCAGCTGGTGTTGATTCCGTTTGATCGCGCTCTGGCCAGCCTCAGTCCTGAAGCTTTTGTCGAGCAGGTGCTGGTCGATCAGCTGCAGGCGCGCCGGATCGCGGTGGGGGACAACTTCCGCTTCGGGGCGGGCCGCCGCGGCGACGCCCAGGACCTGGCCCGGATCGCCGCCGGGCATGGTGTGGCGGTGGCGGTGCTGCCGATGCTCTGGGATGGCAGCGAGCGCGTGAGCAGCAGCCGCATCCGCCGGGCTCTGGCGGCCGGAGAGCTCGACGAAGCCCGACGTCTGCTGGATCGTCCCTACCGCTTCTGCGGCCAGGTGGGCAGCGGCCGCGGTCTGGGGCGGACCCTGGGCTGGCCCACGGCCAATCTGCAGGTGGACGGGCGCAAGTTCCTGCCCGCCGAAGGGGTCTATGCCGCCTGGGCCTGGGCGCATCAGCCTGGCAGCGATCAGGCAGACGGCAACACAGGGGCATTGGCGGAGCGAGCTGCCAGAGCCGGGACAGAGGCCCCCAGGGAGGCGATGGCGGCGGTGATGAACCTGGGTCCCCAGCCCACGGTGGATCCCCAGGCCCCTTCCGCCGTGGAGGTGCACCTGCTGGATCGCCAGCTCAACCTCAACGGCCTCGCTCTGACGGTGGAGCCGTTGCGCCTGCTGCGCAGCCAATGCCGATTCAGTGGTCTGGAGGAACTGGTGGCGCAGATCGGCAGGGACGCTGACCAGGCACGTCAGATCTGCGCGGCGATCGTGCCCGACCCAGACCCCTGGAATGCTGATGGCTGAAGCTCTCAGCCGGCCGGATAGGCGTGGGTGAGCCCCCAGCCGATGAAGGCGGCGATGCCCCCCAGGAGCAGCACTCCAGACACCAGCACCAGCATCGGGTTGTCGCTGCCGCCCTGCTCCATCTCGACTGGTTCCTAGGCTCTCCCCACCCTACCCAGGTCGCACCCATGGCGGGTTCTCCCGCGCCGGATCAGGTGGCAATTCATCGCCTGATCGACGCCAACCTCGACCGGGCGCGCGAAGGCCTGCGGGTGCTCGAGGACTGGTGCCGTTTTGCCCTGGAACGCGGGGATCTGGTGGTCCGCACCAAGGACCTGCGCCATCGGCTGGGCCAGCGCCATGCCGATCACTACAAGCTGGCCCGCCGCACCGCGACCGATCCGTCCACGGGGCTGGGCCATCCCGCCCAGGAGCAGCGCCGTACCCCGGATCAGGTGATCGGTGCCAATGCGGCACGGGTGCAGGAGGCCCTGCGGGTGATCGAGGAATTCGCTCGCGCCGGCGATCCTGAGCTGGCCCAGGACGCTGCGGCGATCCGCTATCTCCTCTACGACCTGGAAGTGGAACTGCTCCAGGCCTCAGAGCCCACAGCCGACCCAGCTTCAGCCACAGCCCCAACTCCAGACGCAGCCGCTTCGCGGCGCCAGCGCCTCGCCGCTTGCAACCTCTATCTGGTCACCGCACCGGTGCCCGATCTCGCCGGTGTGGTGGAGGCCGCCCTGCGGGGTGGTGTGCGCCTGGTGCAGTACCGCGCCAAGGAGGGCACACCGGGGCTGGATGACCAGCGGCGCCTCCAGGAGGCCCAGGTTCTGTGTGACCTTTGCCGTCAGCACGGTGCCTTGTTCCTGGTGAATGACCGGATCGATCTGGCCCTTGCGGTGGAGGCCGATGGCGTCCATCTCGGCCAGGGCGATCTGCCGGTCCCCCTGGCTCGGCGGCTGCTGGGTCCGGAGCGGTTGATCGGGCGCAGCACCCATGCCCTTGAGCAGTTGGAGCAGGCCGTCGCTGACGGCTGCGACTACGTGGGGGTCGGTCCGGTGATGGCGACGCCCACCAAGCCCGGCCGCGAGCCCGTCGGGCTGGCCTACGTGCGTCAGGCGGCAGCCCAGAGTTCGATTCCCTTCTTCGCAATCGGGGGGCTCACGGCAGAGCATCTGCCCGCCGTCCTGGCCGCCGGTGCCCGTCGGGTGGCGGTGGTGCGGGCCGTGATCGAAGCGGAGGATCCGGCTGCCGCCGCCCGGCATCTGCTCGATCAGCTGGACGTGGGCGGGCCAGCCGACACCCATACTCATCGGGTCCTGAAGCACCAGGAGATCCCCTCGTGACCACGCCGCCGGAGCCCCAGGAGCTCATCCGGCTGCAGGTGAATGGCGAGGAGCGACGCTGCCCGGCCGGCCTCAATCTCGAGCAGGCCCTCGTCGCCCTCGGCTACCGGCCCCAGCTCGTGGTGGTGGAGCTCAATGGTGAGATCCTGCCGCGCCGGCAGTGGCCGGAGCACCGGGTCGTGGAAACCGATGGGCTGGAGGTCGTCACCATCGTGGGAGGCGGTTCCTAGATTCGTTTCACCCGCAAACGGCGTCCCTGGTGTTCTCCCCGCGACCAAACCAGCCCCTTCGGAGCAACAGACCCGGCCAACGCCCCCTGCGGCGATTGTTCAGCTGGCTGGCGATTCCCCTGCTCGTGGCGGGGCTGTTGCTGGCCCATCCGGATCCCAGCTGGGCCGCTAGAGGCGGCCGCATCGGCGGCGGCAGCTTCCGCTCTGCCCCCTCGGTGCCTCGCAGCTATGGCGGCGGCAATCTCGGCGGTGGCGGTTATCGCGGTGGGAGTTACGGCAGAGGTTTCGGCGGCGGCATCGGCTTTCCCTTCCTGATTCCGATCTTCGGCTTCGGCGGAGGGGGCCTGTTTGGTTTCCTGATCCTGATGGCGGTGGTCGGCGTTCTGCTCAACGCCGTCCGTGGCATGGGGAATGGCCCGAGCCTCGGCAGTGGCAACGGCGTTGCCTACCCGTCCCGCCCGGATGGTCCCGTCACGATCGCCCAGGTTCAGGTCGGTCTTCTGGCCACGGCTCGGCAACTGCAGCAGGATCTCCGCAGGCTGGCCGCCAGTGTGGATACGGGGACCAATGCTGGCTTGCAACGGGCCCTGCAGGAGACCACCCTGGCCCTGCTGCGCCATCCGGATCTCTGGGTCTATGCCCACAGCGATGTGGGTCAGGTGCCCTTTGCCAGCGCCGAATCCACGTTCAACCGCCTTTCCATGGCCGAGCGCAGCAAGTTGTCACGCGAGGTGACCAGCAATGTCGGCGGTCAGCGCCTCAGCGACAGCAGCATGACAGCTGGCGACAGCGACGCCACCAGTGATTTCATCGCCATCACCCTGTTGGTGGCAACCCGCACCAAGCTGGCGCTGAAGGGTTCCGATACCGCCGAAGACCTGCGCCAGACCTTTCAGAAGCTGGGTGCCGTGGGCATTGAAGATCTTCTGGCCCTGGAAGTGATCTGGCAGCCTGATGGTGCTGGCGACGTGCTCAGCACCGAGGAGCTGCTCACCGCCTATCCAGATCTGCAGCACCTGTGATCCGCAGGATGCGCAGCGCCGCCATAGCGGCGCCGTAGCCGTTGTCGATGTTGACGACGCTCATTCCTGGGGCGCAGCTGGCCAGCATGCCGTGCAGGGCTGCCATCCCTCCGGCGCTGACGCCGTAGCCCACCGAGACCGGCACACCGATCACCGGCTGCGGCAGCAACCCGGCCAGCACCGTGGGCAGGGCTCCTTCCATGCCGGCACAGGCGATCAGCACGGTCGCCTGTTGGAGCCGTTCCAGCTGGCTCTGCAGACGGTGCAGCCCGGCTACCCCGACATCCAGCACCAGCTCCACGGGCACGCCATGGCAGGCCAGGGCAAGGTGAGCCTCGGCCGCGACACCCAGGTCGCTGCTGCCACCGGTGAGAACGATCACGCGGCCGAGCTCCGGATCGGGCGGCGGCGGTGCCGGCAGGGTGAGGCAGCGGGCCTCTGGGTGGTGCAGCGGCCGGTCTGTCTCCTGGCCTTGGCCAACGAAGCTCTCCAGAATGGCCTCGGCTTTGTCGGGGGCCACGCGTGTCACCAGGGCCAGCTCGCCCTGGTCGTGGAATCGGCGCAGCAGGGTCACAATCTGCTCGGCGCTTTTGTGTTCCCCCCAGATCGCCTCCACCATGCCGAGGCGTCCGCGCCGCTCGAAGTCGAGGCGGGCCCAGATCTCGCTGCTGAGCCCGCTCATGGGCGCAGGATCTGCAGTTCGCCCTCCTGAACCAGTGGGAAGGGATTACCCGCGGCCTGTCCGGTGGCCGAGCGGGCCAGTTGCTCGAACTGCTCCTGTACCGCCTCCACCTCCTGGGGGGCGATCGCCTTCCACTGCTCGCGGCTGGCCCAGCGAATCAACAGCAGACCCTCCTCCCGCTCCTGATCCCAGAACAGATCACGGCCCAGGAACCCATCCTGTTGACGCAACCAGGGCTCCCAGCTGCCGCGCTCCGCCTCCAGCCAGGCCTGCTGGCCATCAGCCGGAACCTTGACGCGCAGCTGCTCCACGATCGCCACGTCATAGCCACCCTCGGGATCGGCGAAGGCGGCAATGCTGACCTGCGGATGGGAGCCCAGCAGCACGATGAGGAGCCCAATGGTGCTGAGGACCCTAAGGAGCCAGACACGGGGTCGGCGAGAGCCCATCAGCCGGCGCTGGGGCGCTGCAGCAGAGCCACCGCATGGCAGGCGATGCCCTCTTCACGGCCGGTGGGGCCGAGCTGTTCGTTGGTGGTGGCCTTGATGCCCACCTGGTCGGGATCCAGGCCCATGCAGGTGGCGATCGCGGCACGCATCGCCGTGATGTGGGGTTTGAGCTTCGGGCGCTCAGCCACCACCACCGCATCGACGTTGCCCACACGCCAGCCCCGCTCCGCCACCAGAGCCACCACCTGCTGGAGCAGCTGCAGGCTGTCGGCGCCCTTCCACTGCGGGTCGTCCGGCGGGAAATAAAGACCGATGTCCCCCAGGGACAGGGCACCGAGCAGGGCATCCATCAGGGCATGGACCAGCACGTCAGCGTCGCTGTGGCCGTCGAGGCCCAGGCCGGCTGGATGCTCCAGGGTCTGCCCCCCCAGGATCAGGGGGCGTCCTGGCACGAGGCGATGGATGTCGTAGCCGTTGCCGATCCGCAGCTGCATGGAGCGCCCATGGTGGCCGCCAGTCTGTCCTGCCGGAGCCTCCTGCACGAGCCAGCGGGCATGCAGATCCGGCCGCCGCGCGGCGGTGCGCTGCAGCTGTTGCTCAGCCCGCCAGCGGGCGATGGCGCCATGGTCGCCGCTGCGCAGCACGGCCGGCACGGCCATGCCGCGGAAGTCGGCCGGCCTGGTGTAGTGCGGATGCTCCAGCAGGAGGGTGCTGTGGCTTTCCTCCTCCAGGCAGGCCTCGGTGCCCACGGTGCCGGGCAGCAACCGCACCACCCCGTTGATGATCGTCGCCGCCGGCAGTTCGCCGCCGGTGAGCACGAAGTCGCCGATCGACACCTCTTCATCGGCCAGGCTGCGAATGCGCTCGTCGAAGCCTTCGTAGTGGCCGCAGAGGAACAGGAGCTGCTCGTAGTCGCTGGCCCAGCGGCGCAGATCGGCCTGGGTCAGCGGCTTGCCCTGGGGGCTCATCAGCAGCACCCGGCGCCGCGGCACAACCGGAATCGCCTCGACGGCCGCAAACACCGGCTCCGGCTTGAGCACCATGCCAGCCCCGCCTCCGTAGGGGATGTCATCGACCTTGCGGTACTTATCGGTGGCGAAATCCCTCGGGTTGTGAACGTGCAGCTCGGCGATGCCGGCCGCGAAGGCTCGCCCGATCACCCCCAGCCCCAACAGCGGCGCAAAGGCCTCCGGGGCCAGGCTGACCACATCGAGGCGCATGGCCATCGGCTTCAGACCGCCGTGGCGCCAGGCGCGGCCGCACGGCTGACCCGCCGGATCTCGGAGCTGAAGCTGGCGCGGCCGGGGCTGCCATCGGAGCGGTGTTCCACGGTGCTGCGCAGCCGCAGGTTGGGCTTGGTGAACCAGATGCGCTCGCGCACCTCCGTGCCGCCGCTCTCCAGCCGCAGCTCCAGGCTCCCGTCCGGCCACAGCTGCCAATGTCCCGCTGGGCTGGTGCCGGAGGCTGCCGCTGAAGCCCGGAATCCACCTTGCCGATCGAAGACCAGGCTGCGTTCGGGGTGCCCCTTCGGGGCGATCAGCAGCCCACCGGGTTCCGCAGGGTGCTCGGCCCTGAGGTAGGTCACCACCAGCTCGCCGCGCTCGGAGCTGTGCCACTCATCACCATTGGCGCCCTCTTCCAGCTGCCCCAGGCCAAACAGACTGCGCAGGCTCATCCATTCGCCCGCACAGAGCTGCAGGAAAGCCGTCAGATCACTGGGCGGAAAGGGAGCATCCGTTGACGCCGCCGGGACAGGAGGCGTGGAGGCGGCAGCGCTGGCGCCGGGGCTGGCGTCGACCAAGGCGGATCGGTGCACGATCGTCCCATCCTCTCAGCCGCCCTCCCGATCGCCTCAGTCGCCGCGATAGCCCAGTTCCGCCAACCGTGCCGCGCTGCGCCGCCAGTTGGGCACCACCTTGACGAACAGCTCGAGATAGACCGGTCCGTCGAACACCTTCTGCATCTGCAGCCGAGCCCCCTGGCCGATCTGGCGCAGCATGCTGCCCCCCTTGCCGATCAGGATGCCCTTCTGGCTGGCCCGTTCCACCAGCACCGTGGCCAGTACGGCCGTGCGGGGGCCGTCATCGACGATGCGATCGATCTGCACCGCCACCGAATGCGGCACCTCCTCGCGGGTGTGGCAGAGCACCTGCTCGCGGATCAGCTCGGCCAGCAGCAGTTGCTCCGGTTGATCGCTGGTGGCATCGGGGGGATAGAGGTGGGGGCCGATCGGCAGATCGGCGGCCAGAGCCTCGACCAGCTCCGCCGTGCCGACTCCCGTGAGGGCACTGACCGGATGGAGGGGCCAGTCCAGCCGTGGCGCAGCGGTTGGCCCGACGTCGTCCCCAGGGCTGGCGCCAAGCGTGTTGTCGCCGGCCAGGAGCTGCCGGTAGGTCTCCGCCAGCTCCCGGGCCCGCTCGGGCGGCACCAGATCGCTCTTGTTGAGGGCCACGTGCACCGGCACCCGGGCGTGGCGCAGCAATTCGACGATGAAGCCGTCGCCTCGCCCCGCGGGCTGGCTGCCGTCCACCAGCAGCAGCACCAGGTCCACCTCCCCGATCGCGCCCCGGGCGCTCTGGACCAGCCGCTCGCCGAGCAGATGGTGGGGCTTGTGGATGCCGGGCGTGTCGAGCAACACCAGCTGAGCGCTGGGGGTGGTGAGGATGGCCCGCAGGCGGTTGCGGGTGGTCTGAGCCACCGGCGAGGTGATCGCCACCTTCTCCCCCACCAGCTGGTTGAGCAGGGTGGATTTGCCCACGTTGGGGCGACCGATCAGGGCCACAAAGCCGGAGCGGAAGCCCTCGGGGGCCAGGCCGAAGCTGCTTCCCCCGGCGGCCGGGGGCTCGGGAATCGGCAGCAGACGCCCACCTGCTGCTGCGGTGCCCTCGGGGCTGGGTTGGGGCGACGACGGATCGCCGGGGTGACTTGGCTCCATAACCTCAACACTGCCAGCAGACGGTGCCGACCCCATGGATACGTCCACCCCCCTTGCCCAGCCCACCTTCCCGCAGGCGATGGAGATCACGGCCCAATGGCTGGGGCTGTGGGAGAGCGGCGAGCTCAGCGACGAGGTGCTGGCCGATCGGGTGGGGGAGCTGGTGGCCAGCCGCGACGGAGCCCGTGGCTTCTTCGTGGTGGCGCTGGCGGGGGATTGCCCGTTGATGGACCGCCTGCCCGAGCCGCTGGTGCTGCAGCTGCGGGCCGCCGGCGATGGAGTGGTGGATCTCACCGCCCGCAACCTGGCCATGAGCACCGCCATGACCCTGCACCACGGGCGCGCCGGCGATGACCAGCAGCAGGCGGCCTCCGCCCGGGTGGCGGCCCGCTGCACCGAGCTCATCCGCCTGCTGGAACCCCTGGCGGTGAAGACCCGGTTGGAGATTCTGCTGGCGGCCGCTCGGAACGGCTCCGGCACCGATGTGGATTTTCTGGATCGCTGGGGCTACGACACCGAGCAGCGCGCGGCCATTGCCGAGGCGATCGAGGCGGTAGCCGAGGACTGATCGCGAGCCAGACAGACAGACAGAAAGACAGTTAATTGGCCAGCCAGCAGCCAGGCAAGCACGTTATTGCACAGAAAGGCACACAATTGACACTGCTGAATCAATCAGTGCCCCCAGTTCGGGCACGTCCCATGAAAAAGCGCCCCTTTAGGGGCGCAAAGGAGGTTCGAAGATAGATCAGCAATGGCTGTTTTTCAGGCCTTGGGATCAATCGTGCTGGGATTCAGTCGCGACGGCCACCACCCTGCAGGGCGATGATCAGGCGCAGAATGAAGATGAAGAGGTTGATGTAGGTGAGGTACATCCCCAGAGCACCGGCTAGATACTGGTCGTCGGTGTAGGACCTGGGCATCGTATAGAAGTCCAGGAATGCGGCACCGACAAACAGCACGGTGCCGAAACCGGCGATCATCAGTTCAAAACCACCCGTGCTGAACATGCCTGGGGCAAAGATGCTGCCCACAACCTGAACCACCATGGCGATGATCAGGCCGAGCAGACCCAGACCCACCACGGCTCCAAGGGCCTGACCGATGCTGTCGCTCATGCGGCGTCCCAGCACCGACGCCACCACAAAGGTGATGCCAGTGGCCAGGGCGGCTGTGCCTACGGCACCGATACCTGCAGAGGCAACGGCGTAGCCGACGATGCCACTCAGAGTGAAGCCCGTGATCAGGCTGTAGGCGGCCAGCAGCGGCAGGGCAGTGCTGTTATTGCCCTTGGAGGCCACATTCTGGGCCACGAAGAACAGGATGAAGTTCCCGATCAGGGCCACCCAGAACAGGGGCATGTACAACGGGCTCGACATCATCGAAAGCCCACCCAGCACCCCGCCAGCGGTGAGCACCATGCCACCACCTACGTAGGGCAGCGCCTTGCTGACGACATTGGGCCCAACGAGGGCGCTGGAATTGGCCTCGCGGATCGCTTCCTGGAAATTGCTGCTGGCCGGCATGGCTCACCAGTTCTGCGTACTGACTCATCCTGCCAGCCAGTGACGGGGGCCGGTTGATGCGTTGGTGCGGATCTCCCTATCGTCGGCTGCTGGAGCCGGAGGGCGCCCCATCCCTGCGGGCATAGGCCTGCACCAACCGCTGCACCAGTGGATGCCGCACCACATCGGCAGCGGTGAGGGTGCAGATCGCCACCCCCTCGACCCCCTGCAGCACCTGGGCGGCTTCCGCCAGGCCACTGGTGACCCCAGGGGGCAGATCCACCTGGGTGGGGTCGCCGGTCACCACCATGCGCGAATTCTCACCGAGCCGGGTGAGCACCATCCGCATCTGACCCGCCGTGGTGTTCTGCGCCTCATCGAGGATCACAAAGGCATCGGCCAGGGTCCGGCCTCGCATGTAGGCCAGCGGTGCCACCTCGATCACACCCTTTTCGAGCAGCGTGGCGGTGCGCTCGCTGCCGAGCAGGGTATGGAGGGCGTCGTACAGAGGCCGCAGATAGGGATCCACTTTCTGCTGCAGATCACCGGGCAGGAAGCCGAGCCGTTCTCCGGCCTCCACAGCGGGCCGGGTCAGGATCAGCCGTTCCACCTTGCGCTCGTGCAGCATCCTCACCGCCAGAACCGTGGCGAGGAAGGTCTTGCCGGTGCCGGCAGGGCCGAGGGCCAGGGTGAGGTCGTGGCACTCCATGGCGTCCACGTAGGCCTTCTGCTTGAGGGTGCGGGGGCGCAGCAGTTTGCCGCTCTGGCTGCGGGCCAGCACCTGATCACTGAGGCGCGCATGTTCCTGCTCCCGGCCCGTATCCAGAGCCTTGAGCGCGGTCTGCACGTCCACCCGGGTGATCGCCTGTCCCTCCTGCCACAGCGGGCGAAGCAACTCCACCAGGGCAGAGGTGCGCTCCAGCTGGGAGGCCCGCCCCTGCAGCACGAGGTCGAGCCCGCGCAACACAAGAAGCGTCCCGGTGAGGGACTCAAGGTGCCGCAGGCTCGACTCGGCTTCCCCAGCCAAGGCAAGGGCTGCCTCGGGGGAGGGGAGCGGAATGGAGAAGGTCTGGAGCCCCGCCGCTTCGGCCATGGGGCTGCCGATCAGGCTTCTACGGCGGCGGGTTCGGGTTCAGCGGTCGCTGCTGCCGCCTCAGCGGCCTTGGCAGCGGCTTCAGCGGCGGCCTGCTTGGCAGCGGCCTCACGGGCGGTGGCCTGCTTGGCCTTGCCCACCACCTCGGCGGAGCGGATCGTCTTCTCGATCAGACCACCCTTCTCGAGTAGGTAGCGCACGGTGTCCGTGGGCTGGGCGCCCTGGCTGAGGCGCTTGCGGATCGCCTCGGTGTCGAGGCGCGTCTCTTTGGTGCGGGGGTTGTAAAAACCGAGTTCCTCGAGGGGATGGCCATCCCGGCGTGAGGTGCTGTTGGTGGCCACGAGGCGGAAGCTCGCTTCCCGCTTCTTACCGAACCGCTTCAGGCGGAGCTTGATCATCGAGGCTGTGCCGCTAGGTGTCCAAAGGTCGAATCTACCTCTCAGACCTTCACCCCCCGCAAGAGGCCCTCAGAGTTGCCCGAAGCCCTTGCGCTTCTTGGCCGGCCGGGCCGGTTTCGGCGCGCCGCCACGGCCAGCAGGCGCCCCCATCCCGGGCATTCCGCCCATGCCAGGCATCCCTCCCATCCCCGGCATGCCGCCCATGCCGGGAAAGCCCCCCATGCCAGGGAATCCCCCAGGCATCCCTCCCATGCCCGGCATGCCACCCCGGCTCATCTGCTGCATGAAGCCGCGCATCTTCTGGAAATCGGTGAGCACCTTGTCCACCTCGGCGGGGCTGTGGCCGCTGCCGGAGGCGATGCGCCGCCTGCGCGAGGGCTGGGAGGCCAGCAGATCGGGTTGCTCCCGTTCCTGCTGGGTCATCGAGCCGATCATCGCCTCGATCTTCCTGAGCTGCTGCTCGCCCTGCTTGAGCATGCCGTCGTCGATCTTGTTCATGCCCGGGATCATTTTCATCAGGCCGCCCAGGGAGCCCATGCGCTTGATCAGGCGCATCTGCTGCACGAAATCGGAGAAGTCGAAGGTGGCCTCCTGCAGCTTCTGCTGAATGCGGGCCACATCGGCCAGCTCCACCTCCTTGGTGGCCTTCTCCACCAGGGTGAGCACATCACCCATGCCGAGGATGCGGCTGGCCATCCGTTCCGGGTGGAAGGGCTGCAGCGCCTCCACCTTCTCGCCGGTACCGATGAACTTGATCGGGGCACCACTCACCTTGCGGATCGAAAGCGCTGCCCCGCCTCGGGAGTCGCCGTCGAGCTTGGTGAGCACGGCGCCGGTGATGCCCACCTGCTCGTGGAAGGCGCGGGTCAGTTCGGCCGCCTCCTGACCGATCATCGAATCCACCACCAGCAGCACCTCATCGGGCTGCACGGCTTCGCGGATCCGCACCATCTCCTCCATCATCGACGTGTCGATCTGAAGGCGGCCGGCCGTGTCGACCAGCACCGTGTCGAAGCCCTCCTGCCGCGCTTTGGCGATACCGGCTGCGGCGATGGCCTCAGGCCTGGCCTCGGTGCCCAGGCTGAACACCTCCACGCCGATCTGGCCGCCCAGGGTCCTGAGCTGTTCGATGGCAGCCGGGCGGTAGACGTCCGCTCCCACGAGCAGCGCCTTGCGGCCCTGGTCCTTGAGGTGCAGGCCGAGCTTGGCGGTGGCGGTGGTCTTGCCGGCGCCCTGAAGGCCGGCCATCAGGATCACCGTGGGAGCCCCCTCCGTGCCGCCTGCCGCCAGGGGAGCGTTCTCGCCCCCCATGGTCTCCACCAGCTGTTCATGCACCAGCTGGATGAACTTCTGATCGGGGCTGATGCCACGCACCACCTCCGACCCCACGGCCCGGCTGCGCACCTCGTCCACGAAGGAGCGCACCACCGGCAGGCTCACATCGGCGTCGAGCAGAGCACGTCGCACCTGCTGGAGGGCCCCCTCGACGTTGGTTTCGGTGATTTTGTCCTGACCCCTCAGGCTCTTGACGGCGTCTTCAAAACGCTGGGAAAGCTCGTCGAACATGAAGGGCTGGCGGAAGGGGCTGACGGAAGCAGGCTGACGGAAGACGCGGCCGGAGTCGGGGCCTCCAGTGCCTGCGATCGTAAAAACTCAGCGTCGGTGGTGATCTCCCGGTGGAGCGTTCCCCTCTGCCGCGGATGGGAAGATCAGCCCCCTCGGTGGAAGCTCACCAGCTGCCAGGGACCGTCTTCACGGCCAAACACATAGGTGTTGGTCAGTGTGAAGGGAGGGGTGGTCTCGATCACGGCGCCATCGGCAGCCAGGGTCTGATCGGAGTAGCGCAGCTCAGCCACCAGCACGACCCGCCGGGGCGACTGCTCGGTAATCCGCAGATCCAGCACCTTGGTGTCGATCACCTGGCGCCGATCACGAGCCTGGTCCCGTCGCCTTTCGCCCTCAACGGCAGCGGCCTGGTTGGAGCGAGCCACCGCTTCGAGGGCAACTGCCGGCTTGTCACCGGCGAGTACCGCCGCTTTTGCAGCCAGCCACCCCTCGAGCAAGGCACGCATCTGAGCTTCGCTGGGCTCAGCCGCCTCCAGGGGAAGAGCCTGGGCTGGCGTCGGCATGGTTGCGGAGGGCTGTGCCTGGGGTTGTGTTGGCGCTGCAGTGGAGCTTGGGGACGGAGTCTTCTGAGGAGCTGCAACTTGAGAATCCTGTCGACCCTGATCAGCCACGTGGGGACTCCAGAGCCACCAGCCGGTCGCCAGCAGCCCCCCCCCCACCACCAAGGCCCCACCCCACAGCAGGGGCCGGGGCAAGGCGGCCAGCTCAGTCGAGATCCTGGAGACCGCTGGCTCCCACAGGTTGGACCGCAGCTGGGCGGGATGGAGATCGGACCAGCGCAGGAGCGGCACTTCCTGCAGGTCTGGATCCTCCGCCTCCATGTTCTGTTCGAACTGGGGGGTCATTGATGCCCGGGACAGCTCTTCTGGAAAGGGGTGGTGAGGATCGCGGGTGAGGTCCCAGCCTGGCGCCATCGACTCAGCCAGTGGAGGAAGGGGTGCAGCACCGGTGAACAGGCTTCCGGCGGCGGACAAAGCGGCAGGAGTGGCTGGGGACATGGAAGAGCCAGGGGAATTCACAGGCGTCGAGGCCAGACTTCCGCCGGTCGCGGTGGCTGGCGGGGACAATGCCGCAGATGTCGTGGCCGTCACTGACTCGGTCGCAGGCCTGGGATGCTCGGCTTCGGCCCGGCGACGTCGACGGTCCTGGCGTTCCACGAAGCTCTGCACGTCACGATCATTGAAATAGGCGTCCAGGTCAGGTTCGGAGTCCAGGTCGCGGTAGCCGGTGAGCACCTCCCGGGCCAGCCAGTCGCGGCACACGGCGCAGAGCCGAACCAGGAGTGGATCCTCCCCATCAATGGCGTGGTGTGGGTTCTGAGGCGCTGTGCTGGAGAACAGCGCCTCCGCCTGATCCACGTCTCCAAGCAAGAGCAGCAGACAGGCTTGATCGGTCTGCTGGGGTGGCGCACCTCGGATAGCCAGCCGCTCCAGGGCCGCGGCGATCCGTTCGGGTTTGCGCTGGGCGAAGCCGCTGGCAGTGAGAGCCTTGCAGGCCAGAAGTTCGGCGCGGGCCGACCCCGCCCGTGACCAGCGCTCGAACAGATCGAGTTGCTCCTGCAGGGTGAGGAAGGAACGGATCTGGGCCAGAAACGCCAGGAATTCCTGGGGGCTGAGCATCGTGCTGGCTTCACTGTCCATACCACCGCGCTGCTGCACCAACTGCTCCAGCAGAGCCATACCTTCATTCCGCTGAGCCACGGCGGCCAGGTCACGGCTGAGCAGGTCGAGGATCCGGTACGGCAGGAGCTGATCGCGCTCCGTGGCCATCTGGTCCCGAAGGGCTGCACACTGGCCCATGCGTTGCAGCAGTTGCAGGCCACGAGTCAAGGTCTGGGAAGCGGCTTCATAGCGGCGTTGACGGCGATATTCGGTTGCGGCTGCCTGGCTGCTCAGCCCAGCCAGCAGCGTGAGATCCGCCTCGCGGCCGCTGCCAAGAGAGGGTGCCCGAGGGGGCTGCAGGCACCGCTCAGCCTGCTCGAAAGTCTCCAGAGGTTGACCGGCTTCAAACAGCAGGAGAAGCCCGCCCACCTCGTGGGAACTGGACACCTCCAAGGCTGCCATGGCCTGGGCGTCGTCGCCCACAAGGGACGTGAGATGGGATTCGTAAGTGCGCCGTCTGTCTTCATCGGTGAGCAGATCGGCACTGGCGCGCAGCAGCTCACTCCTTGCTTCCAGCGTATCATGGGTGAAACCCTGGTCGGGAGCCCGATCGAGCCTCTGCTGCAGGGTACGGAGCACAGACTGGGCGTCTGTGGTGGGGGTGACACCGAGCAGACGGAAGTGATCGATCGGCAGTTCCAACCAGGCATCCGCTCCTGGGAGCCGACTGTAAGCAGGAGAAGCAATCTGGACAGCCGTTCGATGTCGGACCCCGTACAGTCAGCAACACGCTTCAGCATCCGGGCCCGTCATGACGCAGGAGATGGCCGCAGAGACCACCGCTATGGGCAGTGCCATCCCCTCCGGAGCCGGCAGCCATGCCGAGCGCCTGTCCTCCCTTTACCCCTCAGGCAATCTCAGCATCAGCCGCGAGGAGGGTCTGATGCTCTACCGCGACATGACCCTGGGGCGGCGCTTTGAAGACAAGTGCGCCGAGATGTATTACCGGGGCAAGATGTTTGGGTTCGTGCACCTCTACAACGGCCAGGAGGCTGTGAGCACGGGCGTGATCAAGGCGATGAAAGCCCAGCACGACTGGTTCTGCAGCACCTATCGCGACCACGTGCATGCCCTCAGCGCCGGTGTTCCTGCCCGTGAGGTGATGAGCGAGCTGTTCGGCAAGGCCACAGGCTGCAGCAAGGGCCGTGGCGGTTCGATGCACCTCTTCTCCAAGGAGCATCATCTGCTGGGGGGCTATGCCTTCATCGGCGAGGGCATTCCCGTCGCGCTCGGTGCCGCGTTCACCAGCCGCTACAAGCGTGATGCCCTCGGCGATACCGACAGTGACTCGGTCACAGCAGCCTTTTTCGGCGACGGAACCTGCAACAACGGCCAGTTCTTCGAGTGCCTGAACATGGCGGCACTCTGGAAGTTGCCCATCCTGTTTGTGGTGGAGAACAACCGCTGGGCCATCGGCATGGACCATGACCGTGCCACCAGTGATCCTCAGATCTGGCGCAAAGCAGCCTCCTTCGGCATGGCCGGTGAGGAAGTTGATGGCATGGATGTGCTGGCCGTTCGGGCTGCCGCTCAACGCGCCGTGGAGCGTGCCCGGGCCGGCGAAGGCCCGACCTTGCTGGAGTGCCTCACCTATCGCTTCCGTGGCCACTCCCTCGCCGATCCAGACGAGCTGCGTGCCGAAGCTGAAAAGCAGTTCTGGGCTCAGCGCGATCCTATCAAGCAGCTGGCTGCTCACCTCACCAGCCAGGGATTAGCCAGCGGGGACGATCTCAAGGCGATTGAAAAAGAGATCGATGCCGAAGTGAGCGATTGCGTTTCCTTTGCACTGGATGCGCCCGAGCCCGATCCAAGCGAACTGACCCGCTACATCTGGGCGGAAGACTGAAAAGCCGCACTGCCGACACTGAGTGCTCGCAGGTCAATAATCTGGGGGCTATCGGCGGGTGAGATTCCGCAGTTTGCGCAGCGCCTTGAGCTCCACCTGCCGTACCCGCTCGCGGGAGACATCGAGCCGGCGCCCGATCTCGGCCAGGGTGTGGCGCTCTTCGCCTTCAAGGCCGAAGCGCAGCTGCAACACCTCCTGCTCCTGCTCGGTGAGCTGACTGAGCCAACGCCCCAGCTGTTCCTGGTGCATCCCCCGTTCGACCCGATCCAGCGGTTCCTCACTGCTGATGTCGGCGATCAAGTCGCCGAGGAAACTGCGACCTTCGTCACCGCTGACAGGCGCATCCAGGCTTGAGGTAGTGAGCGCCTGACGCAGCAAGGAGTCGAGCTCCTCGAGTGGCATATTGATCGCCTCAGCGATTTCGCGGCGACTGGGCATGGCGCCTAACTTATGGGCCAGCTCCAGGCTCACACGGCGCACGGTGGTGAGCCTTTCGCTGAGATGAACCGGCAGACGGATAGTGCGCGACTGGCAGGCGATTGCCCGGGTCATGCTTTGGCGGATCCACCAGAAGGCATAGGTGGAGAACTTGTACCCCCGAGTGGGATCGAACTTCTCCACAGCGCGCTCGAGCCCGAGGGAACCTTCCTGAATCAGATCGAGCAACTCCAGGCCCCTGCCTTGATATTTCTTGGCGACGCTCACCACGAGCCTCAGATTCGCTTTCATCATGCGCTGCTTGGAACGACGCCCCAGACGCAGAATCCGACGCTGCTTCTCCGTTTCCGCGTCGGGCTCTGGCTCACAGTCGCGTTCGCCCCGCTCCAGCAGATGCATCATCGCCTGCACCTGGTTGCCCAGTTCAATCTCCTCGGCTGCGGTGAGAAGAGGCTCGCGACCGATCGTGGCGAGATACCAGCTGATCGAATCACCGCCACGCCGGCGACTGGAGTCCCCCGTCTTCAGGGATGAGGTCGCCATTGGGGAAGGGTCGGAGGCTGGAATGTCGACTATCCACGAAAAGGATGAAAAGGGGCTGTACTTTCAACAACCCTTCAGGTTGTGACAGCAAAACCACACAGTCGAATCGTTAGTCCAGTCTCAAATCAATCTTGCCGTGGTTAATGCTGTTGTGCGGCTCGCAAGTGTGCGGATTTCTTGACTTTCCTCACTGTCGGTAACGCTGCCGCCACCGCTTCCGGTGTGGCGGCCCCCTCCCCCTGCTGACGCACCACCAGGCCACCGGCCTCGGCATGGGCCAGGGCCGCGCCGGCCAGCAGGACCGGCAGCGCTTCCAGGTCTGCTCCGGCCGCCAGCGCTCTGCCCCCCACCCCAGCGGCGAAGCCGGCCAGCACATCGCCCAGCCCAGCCCTGGCTGCGCCAGGCCAGGCTTTCAGCAGCTGCCAGCAGCGGCCATCAGCCGCAGCCACCACGCTGCGGGCACCCTTGAGCAGCACGGAACAGCACGCCAGAGCCGCCGCCTGCCGGGCGGCTTCCAGTGGCTGCAGGTCGCCCAGATCGGGAAACAGCCGGTTGAATTCACCGCGATGGGGCGTGATCCAGGTGGGTCCGCCGCGTCCTCGTAACCAGAGAATCCCAGGCGCCTCGCCCGGCTCACCGCTGGATGCGGCGAGCCGGTTGAGGCCGTCGGCATCAAGCACCAGCAGCCCGGGGAAGGCCTGCAGCTGATCCCAGAAACTCTGTTCCGCCTGCCACAGCCTGGCTTCTGCGGTTGCCGCGGCCGCTCCCAGCCCCGGTCCCAGCAGCACCGCATCGAGACGATCCAGCGCCCCGGCGCCCAGCCCCCCCAGCGCCAGTCCACCTTGGGCAGTGCTGCCCAGGCTGGCCTGCAACACGGTGTGGGGCTGCACCAGCCAGAGCCGCTCCGCCACCGCCTCGGGCAGCGCCGCCCGCAGGCTGCCGACACCGCTGGCACTGGCGCCGCTCAAGGCCAGGATTGCAGCACCGCGGAAGGTCTGGCTTCCAGCCACCACCAGCAGGCGACCACGGCCGTACTTGGCGGCGGTGGGATCGATCTGGGGCCAGGGGAGGGCACCCAGATCGGAAGCAGCCATGGCGCCACCGATACCGAGGAGTTGGCTCGGCGGCAGGGAGCCAAGCAGAGTCGCAGCCAGACCCAGGTCGATCCGCCGCAAACGCCCCACATAGGGCAGGGCCGCATCCTGCACCAGGCCCTGCTTCCGCAGGCCGATGCAGAAGGTGGTGTGGGCCACGGCAGCCCCGTCCCCCAGGCAGCGTCCGGAGTCGCTGCAGAGTCCGCTGGGCACATCGATCGCCAGCAACTGCGCCGGTTGTTGCTGCTGGCGATGCGCCAGCAGCTGCTCCAGGGCTGGATCCAGCCGGCGGGTCTGGCCCACCCCGAACAACGCATCGATCCAGAGGGCCCCATCGGCCGGGTCGGGCTCTCCTTCCAGGGCGGCTATGCCCAGCCAGGCGGCGTGGCGGCGATGGGCTTCGGTGAGCGGTTTGAGCCGCGGCCAGGGGCACCAGATCCGCACCGGCCAGCCGGCCAGATGCAGTTCCCTTGCCACCACCAGTCCATCGCCTCCGTTGTGGCCCGGCCCCACCAGCACCAGCACGCCGGCCCTGCGGGCCCGCCCGCGCCAGGCAGAACCGGTGCGCACTCGCTCAGCCACCGCCAGGGCAGCCTTCTCCATCAGGGCCTCGACCGGCAGGCCGGAGGCGAACAGTTGCTGCTCCAGCGCAGCCATCTGGGCACCGCTGACCAGCAGGTGATCCGCATCGCGCCGGGGCCAGCAGGGCGCAGGGGGGAGGGGCGACAAGGCGGTGATGGCGGCACGGTTTCATGATGGAAAGCCTGCGGCCCGCCGACAGCCGCGTACTGCCTCCAGGTCTTGACCGTCCATCCCGCTCCACTGTCTTCGCCGTTGCCTGCGCCGCTGTCTGCTGAAGGGGTGACTGCGTCAGCCGATACCGCCCTCCGCGCCGTGGCCGCCCCGGTCACCCCTGCCGGAGCTGAGGCGCTTGAGCGCCTGCGCCGCTGGCCGGGAGAGCATCGGGTGGCCGTGGGCCTCTCCGGTGGTGTCGACAGCTCCCTCACGGCGGCCCTGCTGGTCGAGGCCGGCTGGCAGGTGGAAGGGCTCACCCTCTGGTTGATGAGCGGCAAGGGGGCCTGCTGCGCCGAGGGCCTGGTCGATGCGGCCGGCATCTGCGAGCAGCTCGGCATTCCCCACCACGTGGTGGATGCCCGGGAGCGCTTCCGCGAACAGATCGTCGATGTGCTGGTGCAGGGCTATGCCTCCGGGATCACGCCGCTGCCCTGCTCGCGTTGCAACCGGGAGGTGAAATTCGGCCCGATGCTGGAGTGGGCGCAGCAGCACCGCCGCATCGAGCGCATCGCCACCGGTCATTACGCCCGGGTGCGCCATGCCGATGCCGGCGATCCACTGCCGGTTCCCACCAGCGCCGCTGCAGAGGGCGCGACCGTGGCCGGGCGCCATCAACTGCTGCGCGGCCTGGATCGCCACAAGGATCAGAGCTATTTCCTCTACGACTTGCCCCAGGAGGTGCTGGGGCGGCTGGTGTTCCCCCTGGGGGAGCTGACCAAGCCGGACACCCGGCTGGAAGCGGCGCGCTACGGCCTGCGCACCGCCAGCAAGCCCGAAAGTCAGGACCTCTGCCTCGCCGACCACCATGGCTCGATGCGGGCGTTTCTGGACGCCTACCTGCCGCCCCGCCCGGGCGAGATCGTGCTGGCCGACGGCACCGTGGTGGGCAGCCACGACGGCATCGAGCATTTCACCATCGGTCAGCGCAAGGGTCTGGGGGTGGCCTGGAGTGAGCCGCTGCATGTGGTGCGGCTCGATGGCGCCATGAACCGGGTGGTGGTGGCTCCGCGGCGGGAGGCGGCGCGGGACCGTTGCATCGTGGGGGCGATCAACTGGATCTCCATGGCTCCGCCGGCGGCGGCGCTGGAGGTGGACGTGCAACTGCGCTACCGCAGCGCCCCCGTGGCAGCCCGGCTCACCCCCCTGGCCGCCCAGCCAGACGACGGGGCCCATGGCCGGCCCCATCGCTGCCAGGTGGAGTTCGCCGAGGAGCAGTTCTCGATCACCCCCGGCCAGGCGGCCGTGTTCTACGCCGGCGAGGTGGTGCTGGGGGGAGGCCTGATCCAGGCTCACCAGGTTTGATCCAGGTGCTCCAACCGGGAGCTCACCAGTAGGGATCAGCGGCCAGCTCCACCTCCAGGCTGCCGCCGGCACTGGCCGGCACCGTGGCGATGCAGGCACGCACCACCTGGCCGTTCACCTCGATCTCGCAGGCGCCGCAACTGCCGCCGAGGCAGCCGGTGGGAATCGACTGGCCCGCCTCAGCAGCCGCCAGCAGCCAGTCGCAACCCACGGCCGCCTGACTGACGCGACCATCGGGCCAGCGGATCGTGATCGTTCGGCGTGTCGCGGGGTCCGCCATCGCTGCCCTCAGGGCACCATCTCGCCATCGGGCCCGGCCACCCGAAGCCGGAAGCCGCTGGCTTCCAGCACCACCTCGGCGCAGGAGCGCAGGCTCCAGCGCTCGAGACCAAGATCGATCGGTGGCTCACCGGGCGCTGGCGGCAAGGATCTGAGGCTGATCAGCAGCCCGTTCACCCCATCGTCATCCCGCAGGGGCACCACCTCGAGCCCGGCGATCACGGGAACGGGCCGCCGATCCAGGGCGGCCGCCAGCCGCAGCAACAGGGCCATCGATGCCACGGTGCGGCGCTGGTCGCGCCCCTCGATCAGCTGCCACGACTCATGCCGCTTCTTGGGCAGCCCGCGGCGGTGATACCGGGCGATCGCCGCCACCATCAGATGTTCGGCCTGGGAATACCCCAGCAGCTCGCCGTGGCGGATCAGATACCAGGTGTGTTTGTGGTAAGCAGCGATGTTGATGTGTTTGCCGCAGGTGTGCAGCTGCGCCGCCGCCCAGAGCAGCTGGCGGCCATAGCCGCCGTATTCGTGGTCGTGGTGCAGCAGGCCACGGGTCTGGTCGTAGAGGCTCACGGCCAGTTCGGCCACCCGATCGGCCTGGGCCCGGTCGACGCCGTACGACTGGGCGAGATGACGGACCGTGCGCTGGCGGATCGAGCTCTGGAATGAGAACCGGTCGCCCAGCAGACCCTGCCGCAGCATCCAGTCCACGATCAGGCCCTCCCGCAGGGCGCGGTCGCAGACCACCAGGGCATCGGCCTGGAGCATGGTCATGGCGGTCTGCATGATCAGCACGCCGGGCACGATGATTTCGGCCCGCCGCTCGTTGATCACCGACAGAGCGCGCCGCTGCTCCGGTGTCATGGCGAGCAGCTTGGCCACGATCTGATCGACCTTCTGGCGATCGAGCCGGTAGCCCTGGAACTTCAGCGGTGGCTTGGCCTCCTCGGCGGCCGCCAGGGCCGCCAGGGCCATGGCGGTGCCGCTGGTGCCCACCAGCACGGGCTTGCTGCCGGCCGGCAACGCCGCCCTCACCTGGGCCACGGCGGGTTCCAGGGATCCCTGGATATAGGCCTGCAGGAACTTCCTTCGCTCGTCTGGCAGTGGCTCCTCGCGGATGAAGTCGCGCTGCAGCCGCACGGCGCCGATGCGGGTGCTGGTCAGGGCGCGGGAATCGCGGCTGTCCGCCAGGATCAGCTCGGTGGAGCCGCCACCGATGTCGATGATCATGTGGGGCTGCTCGCCGAAGCTCATCCCCGAGAGCACGCCGAGGTAGATCAGACGCGCTTCTTCGGGGCCGCTGACCAGATCCACCTCCAGCCCCAGCTGCTCCTGGACGGCCTGCAGGAAGTCCTTGCCGTTGGGGGCTTCGCGCACGGCACTGGTGGCTGCCGTGACGATCTGTTCGGCCCCATGGCTGGCGGCCAGATCGCGGCAGTGGCGCAGGGTTCGGAAGCCCCGCTCGATCGCCGCCGCACTGAGATCTCCGGTTTCGGGATCCCGTTCCCCCAGTCGCGTGGTCGATTTCTCAGCCAGCACCACGCTGAAGCTCTGCAGCTCCGGATCCACCTCGGCGATCAACAGGTGGATCGAGTTGGTGCCGATGTCGATCGCCGCCACCCGACGCAGGCCGGCCGAGGCGACAGGAGGGATCTGGGCCATCGGCAAGGCCGCCGGGACAGGGGCGGCGTCACTTTGCCACCCCGCACCAGACCTAGGGTGCTGGCGAGCACAACCGCTGCATGGCTCCCAGTCGCCTGGCTTTCCACGGCATCGCCGACCGACTGCGGGCCTGGATCGAGCTGCTGCGGTGGCACAAGCCGAGCGGTCGGCTGATCCTGCTGATCCCCGCCGGCTGGGCTCTCTGGCTCACCCCCCAGGCCCCCCCGGAGCCCGGGTTGGTGGGGTTGATCGTGTTGGGTGGTCTGGCGGTGAGTGGTGCCGGTTGCGTCGCCAACGATCTCTGGGATCGGCGCATCGATCCGCTGGTGGAACGCACCCGCCATCGCCCCCTGGCCGATGGCCGTGCCGGGGTGCCGGAGGCGGTGCTCCTGCTGCTGATCTGCCTGCTGCTGGCCTTGCTGGTGGTGCTGGCCCTGCCTTCAGATGGTCGCTCGCTCTGCCTGCTGCTGGCGGTGGCCACCCTGCCGCCGGTGCTGCTCTACCCCTCCGCCAAGCGCTGGTTCGCCTTTCCGCAGTTGGTGCTGGCCCTGTGCTGGGGCTTCGCCACCCTGATCCCCTGGGCGGCCGCTACGGGCAGCCTGGCCGGCGGAGCGCCACTGCTGCTGGTGTGGCTGGCGGCCGTGAGCTGGACCTTCGGCTTCGACACGGTTTATGCCATGGCCGATCGCGATGACGACGCCGTGCTGGGGGTCCGCAGCAGTGCCCTGAGCCTCGGGGCCCGGGCGCCCGCGGTGGTGGCCGGCTGCTACGGGGTCACCGCCCTGACCCTGGCGATCGCGGCGGTGTTGCAGTCGATCAGCCTGGCGTTCTGGCCGCTCTGGCTGGCGGCCGCTGCGGGGATGCAGCGTGAGGCCTGGGCCCTGCGCAGCCCCTCCCTGCCCCGCTCCCGCTATGGCCGCCATTTTCTGCGGCAGGTCCAGCTGGGCGGCCTGCTGCTGCTGGCCCTCGTGCTGAGCCGGGGACCGGCATGAGCCAGCTGCGCTGGCCGCAGGACTGGCCCCGTCCGCTGCGCCGGGGGGATCGGGTGCAGCTGGTGGCGGCCAGCTCCGCTCTGATCGGCCCTGATGCCCCAGACCGGCTCACGGCAGGTGCAGCGTTGCTGCAGCGGTGGGGGCTGCAGCTGGAGCCCTCCCAGCCGGAGCGTCTGCTGGGGCGCCGCTGGGGCTACCTGGCCGGCCGCGATGCGGAGCGGGCCGCGGACCTTGACGCCGCCGCCGCCCTGTTGGCCTGCGTCAGGGGGGGCTGGGGCTCCGCCCGACTGCTGGAACGGCCGCTGTCACTTCCGAACGGCTGGCTGCTGGGCTTCTCCGATGTCACCTCCCTGCTGTGGGCCCAGCAGGCGCGGGGCCACCGTGGCGGCATCCATGGACCGCTGCTCACCACCCTGGCGACGGAACCCCGCTGGAGCCAGGAACGGTTGCGGGCCCTGCTGTTCGGCGAACCCCTGCCGCCGCTGTCTGGCGTGGGCTGGCAAGCCGGTGTGGCCGAGGGGCCGCTGTTGGTGGCCAATCTGACTGTTGCCACCCATCTGCTGGGCACAGCCCACCTGCCGGAGCTGCGGGGGGCGATCCTGATTCTTGAGGATGTGGGCGAGGCGCCCTACCGGATCGAGCGGATGCTGACCCACTGGCGCCTCTGCGGTGCTCTGCAGGGCCTGGCCGGCATCGGCTTCGGCAGCTTCCTGGGCTGTGATGAGCCCATCGAAGAGCCACCACAAGACGACGAGGTCGAAGCCAACGGCTCATATCAACACGACGGCGCGTCCGAAGACAACAGCCTGATCGCGGCCCGCGGAGCCGCCGGGCGCTTCAGCCTGGAGCAGGTGCTGCGCGAACGCACCCAGGATCTGGAAATCCCCGTGGTGGCTGGCCTGCCGGTGGGCCATGCCCCCGGCAACGCCGCCCTGCCGATCGGGGCACCGGCCCGGCTGGATGGCCGGCTCGGCACCCTGGAGGTGGGTGGGATCTGAGCCGTGGTGCGGTGGTCAGCGGCGGAGTGGTCAGCGGCGCAGTGGTCAGCACTCATCCGGCCGCCCGCTGGGCCAGCACCGCCTCGGCAATCGTGAGATCAAAGGGCGTGGTGAGCTTGATGTTGGACGGCGGCGCCTGCAGCACCTTGACGGGTTTTCCGAGCTTTTCGAACAGGGCCGCGTCGTCGGTGACGCTCCAGCCCTCGGTGGCGGCGATCGCATGGGCCTGGCGCAGATCGTCCACCGGGAAGCCTTGGGGCGTCTGGGCTGCCCAGAGGTCGCTGCGATCGGGGGTGGCTTGGATCGTGCCCGCATCGTCCACCTGCTTGATCGTGTCGGTCACGGGGGTGGCGGCGATCACGGCGGCGCCGGCGGCCACGGCCTCGGCGCAGCGGCTCAGCAGCTCCGGCTCCACCAGGCAGCGGGCTCCATCGTGGATCAGGACCCCCTCGGCCTCGGTGGGCAGGGCCGCCAGGCCGCGGCTCACCGATTCCTGCCGGGTGTCGCCGCCCACGATCCACTGCACCGGCAGCCTGGGCCCGGCTGCCGCCACAATCGCCGCCACGGCCTCCTCGTCCACGGGCTGACCCACCACCCCGATCCAGCGGATCACCGGACAGGCCAGGGCCGCATCCAGAGTCCAGGCCAGCACGGGACGACCGGCCACCGCCAGCAGGAGCTTGTTGCCCTCGGCCCCCATACGGCGGCCGCTGCCGGCGGCGGCGATCAGCAGATGCACAAGCAGCTCCCGGAACGACGGGCAGATCAGGAACTGCTCCATACAATCAGGCCGCGATGCCCCGCCCAACGCCTGATGCGCGCCCTTTTTCTGATTCCAGGCGACAGCGTCAGCCAGTTGCAGGTTCTGCCGGCGGTGGCGGCAGCGGCGGATCAGCTCGGGTTCCAGGTGCAGGTGGCCTGCAGCCCTGAAGCCGGGACCGTCTGGAGTCTGTTGCCGGCCGTGGAGAAAATCCTGCCGATCGCCTATGGCAAGGCCACCCTGGCCGACTGGACCAACCTGCTGGGCCTGGTGAGGGATCCTGATTTTCAGCTCTGTATCAACCTCGTGGCCAGCGGACCCGGTGGCCGTGCCATTGATCTGCTGCTGTCGATGAGCCACATCCCCACCCGGGTGGCGGCGGCGGGGTTCTCGGCCACCGAACGGATTGTTCCCTCCAGCCAGGGCTGGATCGATCAGCGCCTGGAGGCCTACCTGCGCCCCGTTGGGGTGCGGTTGGATGCCGCGGCCTACCGCCTGCCGATCGCCAGGGCGGATCTGGACAAGGCCAGCGCTGCCCTGCCACAAGGCTCCGGGCCGATGCTCCTGCTGGCACCAACCGGCGGCGCCGGCGACTGGCCGGCTCCCCACTGGCAGGCCCTGCCGGAGCGCATCCAGACCCGCCTCAGCGATCTGCGCAGCCTCACCCTGGAGCCCACTGCGCCCAGCCCGAGTTCCGGCTCCCTGCGGCGGCGGGCTGCCCAGGTGGCCGCCGCCGACGTGGTGCTGGCCAGCGATCCCGTCACGATCGAGCTGGCCCTGCTGTGCGGTGTGCCGCTGGTGGCCCTGGGCCGCGATCCGGCCAGCCTGCCCCAGCGCCAGGGGGTGACGGGCCTGGGCGAGGCCGCTCAACTGCAGGAGCTCTCCATCGACCCGGTGCTTCAGGCCCTGGGCCTCGGATGAGCCGAGACCGGATGGGGCTGGCGCCATGATCCCTGCTCTGCGGCGCCGGCGCCGTCCCCCATCCACCCGGTTGCGACGCCCCTGGCGCACCCCGATGGTCGCCCTGGCGATCGTGGTCAATCTGTCTGCCCTCGGCTATCGCCTGACCGAAGGATGGGACTGGGGCGATTGCTACTGGATGGTGGCGATCACGATCAGCACCATCGGCTATGGGGAGGTGGAGCCCCTCTCCCCGGGTGGTCGTCTGGTGACGGCCCTCTCGATCATCGGTGGCCTGATCGTGGTGCAGCTCACCATTCAGGGGGTGCTGGGTCTCACAGAATCGGGCTACTTCCGGCGCATGCGCCAGCGCCGCTTTCTCCGCTGGATCGAGACGATGCAGAACCACGTGATTCTCTGCGGCTACGGGCGGATCGGTCGGGAGATTGCCGAACAGATCAGCAGCGAAGGGGTGTCACTGCTGGTGGTCGAAATGGATGAGGAGCGCAAGCGGGAGGCGGAAGAGAGGGGTTTGCCGGTGCTCAGCGCCGATGCCACCCTCGACGAGACCCTGGTGGAGGCCGGCATCCACCGCTGCCGCAGCCTGGTGGCGGCCCTGCCGAGCAATGCCGCCAACCTCTACGTGGTGCTCAGTGCCCGTGGCCTGGCGCCCGGCTGCCGCCTGATCGCCCGCTCCGACAGCGAAGAAGCTGAGCGCAAGCTGCGCCTGGCTGGTGCCGATCAGGTGGTGAGTCCCTATGTGGCGGGTGGACGCACCATGGCGGCCACAGCCCTGCGCCCCCTGGCGGTGAGCTTCATGGACCTGCTGGCCGGCTCCAATTGCGAGGTGGAGGAGTTCCAGCTCAGCAGTGATCCCCGCCTGCTGGGCGATCTCAGTGGCCGCACCCTCGCCGAACTGACCCTGCGACGGCGCACCGGCGCCCTTGTGCTGGCGATCCGCAATCCGGAACCGCCCAGTCAGCCAATACCCACCTACCGCGGTGCCCCCGTCCTGCCCTCGCCGGTCACCCTGATCGCCAATCCCGATGGTGATGTGCGCCTGGGCCCGGGCCAGCTGCTGGTGGCCCTGGGCAGCAAGGAACAGCTGCGCGCCCTCGCCGACCTGCTCGGCCCGGCCCTGGAGGCTGTCGAGACCATGCAGGAGTGAGGGGGGCGTGGGCGGCACATACGATCGGGCCCACCTTGACCTGATTGGCGATGTCCGGCGGCTTCCCCACCACTTCCCTGGCTGGCCAGGTCGCCCTGGTCACCGGGGCCAGCCGCGGCATCGGACGGGCCATCGCCCTGGAGCTGGCGGCCAGCGGCGCCACCGTGGTGGTGAACTACGCCAGTTCACCGGAGGCTGCCGCCGCCGTGGTGGCGGAGATTGAGGGCCAGGGCGGCAAGGCCTGGAGCTATCAGGCCAACGTGGCCGAAGAAGCGGCGGTGGAGTCGATGGTGAAGGCGGTGCTGGAGCGGGAAGGGCGGCTTGACGTGCTGGTCAACAACGCCGGCATCACCCGCGATGGGCTGTTGATGCGCATGAAGACCAGCGACTGGCAGAGCGTGATCGACCTCAATCTCACCGGCGTGTTCCTCTGCACCCGCGCCGTGAGCCGCACGATGCTCAAGGCCCGTGCCGGACGGATCATCAACATCACCTCCGTGGTGGGCCTGATGGGCAACCCCGGCCAGGCGAACTACAGCGCCGCCAAGGCAGGCGTGATCGGTCTGACCCGCAGCAGCGCCGCCGAATTCGCCAGCCGTGGTGTGACCGTCAATGCAGTGGCTCCCGGTTTCATCGAGAGCGACATGACCAAGGACCTGGCCAAGGAACCGATCCTGGCCGCGATCCCCCTGGCGCGCATGGGCCAGCCGGCCGAGGTGGCCAGCGCCGTGCGATTCCTGGCGGCCGATCCGGCCGGTGCCTACATGACCGGCCAGGTGCTGCAGGTGGATGGCGGCATGGTGATGCGCTGAAGGGTGCCGGGCTGAATCCTGCTGCAAAGAAGGCCGCTGCGCTGAAGGCCGCTGCGGTGAACTGATCGACGCAGAAGTGCCTTGACCTGGGTCGATCAGTCGTTGGCGGTCGAGACCGTTGGGGGGCGGAGGTCAGAGGTGGTCGAGGAGTCTGCCTGGAGTGGCTGACCCAGATCGTCCCGCAGCCGACGGATTCTCTGCAGCAGTTGAAGCCGGCGGCGGCGGGCGGTGATTGTGAGAAACAGCCGGATCGGCACGTAGACCAGGGCCATCAGCAGGCCCAGGGCTGCGATCAGCAGGAAGACCATGGCATCGGCCTTGGAGCTGGCGGCCAGGGCACTCTCGGCGGTGGCACTGTCCAGTGCGCTCTGCAGCAGATCCTCCATGGCTCGCGTAGGCTCCCGGCCCTCTGCCCTTGGTTGACGCTACTGGCCATGGGGCCGCTGGGACAGGGGAACGGGCAGGCTGATTCGGCATTCACCACCACCTAGGCACTGCGGCTGGACAGTGCGCTATGGGACGCTGAACCATCTGTTGTTCTGCTCTCCCCGATGGCCAAATTGATCCAGTTCGCCGATCAATCGCGCGAATCTCTGGAACGGGGGGTCAATGCCCTGGCCGACGCCGTGAGGGTCACGATCGGTCCGAAGGGCCGCAACGTCGTGCTGGAGAAGAAGTTCGGCGCTCCGGACATCGTCAATGACGGTGTCACCATCGCCCGGGACATCGAACTCGAGGATCCCTTCGAGAACATCGGCGCCAAGCTGATTCAGCAGGTGGCCGCCAAGACCAAGGACAAGGCCGGTGACGGCACCACCACGGCCACGGTGCTGGCCCAGTCGATGGTGCGGGAAGGCATGAAGAATGTGGCCGCTGGCGCCAGCCCGGTGCAGCTGCGCCGCGGCATGGAGCAGGCCGTTGCCCTGGTCGTGAGCGGCATCGCCGCCCGTGCCCAGTCGGTGGCGGGAGACGCCATCCGCCAGGTGGCCACCGTGAGCTCCGGCAACGACGACGAAGTGGGCGGCATGATCGCCAAAGCCATGGACACGGTGAGCGCCGACGGGGTGATCACCGTGGAGGAGTCGAAATCCCTGGCCACCGAACTGGAGATCACCGAAGGCATGGCCTTCGATCGGGGCTACAGCTCCCCCTACTTCGTGACCGACCAGGAGCGGCTGGAGTGCGTCTATGAGAATGCCCTCCTGCTGATCACCGACCGCAAGGTGAGCAGCGTCGCCGATCTGGTGCCGGTGCTGGAGGCCGTGGCCCGCAGTGGCCGGCCCCTGGTGATCCTGGCCGAGGAGGTGGACGGTGAGGCCCTGGCCACCCTGGTGGTGAACAAGAACCGCGGCGTGCTGCAGGTGGCGGCCGTGCGGGCTCCCGGCTTCGGCGATCGCCGCAAGGCCATGCTGGAAGACATCGCCATCCTCACCGGCGCCACCGTGGTGAGCGAGGACAGGGCCATGAGCCTCGAGGCGGTGACCCTCGCGGACCTGGGAACGGCCCGCCGGATCACGATCACCAAGGACAGCACCACTCTTGTGGCGACCGATGATCACCGCCAGGCGGTGGTCGACCGGGTGGCCGCGATCAAGCGCGAACTCGATGCCACCGACTCCGAGTACGACTGTGAAAAGCTCAACGAGCGGATCGCCAAACTCGCCGGCGGCGTGGCGGTGATCAAGGTGGGAGCCCCCACCGAAACCGAACTGCGCAACCGCAAGCTGCGCATCGAGGATGCCCTCAATGCCACCCGTGCGGCGATCGAGGAGGGCATCATTCCCGGGGGCGGCTTCACCCTTCTTCAGCTGGCCTCGGAGCTCGATGGCCTGCTGGCGAGCAGCAGCGGCGATGCTCGAACCGGTGTGGCGATCGTGCAGCACGCCCTGGGTGAGCCGGCGCGTCAGATTGCGGTCAACGCCGGTGCCGATGGTTCGGTGGTGACCTCCGAGTGCCTGAGCCGGGGTCAGGGCTACAACGCCGCCAGCGGCTGCTATGAGGATCTGCTGGCCGCTGGCATCGTCGATGCCGCCAAAGTGGTTCGTCTGGCCCTGCAGGATGCGGTGTCGATTGCAGCGCTGCTGATCACCACTGAAGCGGTGATCGCCGACAAGCCCGAGCCCGCTGCTGCCGCCCCTGGTGGCGACATGGGTGGCATGGGCGGAATGGGTGGCATGGGTGGCATGGGCGGAATGGGTGGCATGGGCGGTATGGGCATGCCCGGCATGGGCGGCATGGGGATGCCCGGCATGATGTGAGGCCCCGGTGGGTGTGGGTCAGTCGGCCCACGCCCCTCCTGAGGCCCAAGCGTCAGTGCACCAGCTCCCGCTCAGGCGCGCAAGCGCTTCACGTAGGCCGCCACCTGTAGATCCACTCCGGTGATGGCGGTGCCCACCACCACGGCATCGGCTCCTCGGCTGACAGCCTCAGCGGCCTGCTCGGCCGAGGCGATGCCGCCCTCGCAGACCAGGATCACCTCCGGAGAAAGCTGGCGGCGCAGGGGCTCCAGCAGATTCCAGGCTGGAGGTCTGAGTCCGGAGGTGTCTTCCGTGTAGCCGTACAGAGTGGTTCCCACCCAGTGGCAGCCCAGGGCGGCAGCCCTCAGCCCATTGGCGATGCCATCGACATCGGCCATCAGGGGAATGCCCATCGCCCTGGCCCGCGCAACGATCTCGACCAGGGTTTCGTGCTCCGGTCTGGGGCGATCGGTGGCATCGATGGCCACCACATCGGCTCCTGCCGCCCACACCTGCTGCAGGTCCTGCCAGCGTGGCGTGATGTACACGGCGCTGCCGGGAAGGGTGCGTTTCCACAGCCCCACGATCAGGGCCTGTGGGCAGCGACGACGCACGGCACCGATGTGTTCGGGGCTCTCCAGCCGCACCCCGATCGCGCCCTGGGCCAGGCTGGCTTCCGCCATGGCTGCGATCACGGACGGTTCACGCATCGGTGATCCTTCCGGCGCTTGGACGGACACGATCAGGCCGCCCGCCAGAGCGGATCGCCCGGGCACAGAGCGGACGGACAATGGATCGAAGGCCGCGGCGGAAGTGCTGGTCATCATTCAGGCGAGTTTGCGATCCAGAAGCGGGCGGATCAGCAGAAACAAGCCGGCCGCCAGGGCGGTGAGGATCAGCAGGCAGGTGGTGGTGGTGAGTGAACCGTAGGGAGCCTCCATCACCACCGCCGACAAACTGACCTGGCCGGCATAGGCGGCGCGGATCGGCTCGATCGCGAAGGTGAGCGGATTGATCGCGGCCAGCCAGCGCAGCCAGGCCGGCATGAAGGCCAGCGGCGCCAGGGCGGTGCTGGCAAACAGCAGCGGCAGGTTGGCCACGAAGATCACTGCGATCAGCTCGATGTGGCCGGGCAGGGCAAAGGCGAGACCGAGGCTGAGGGCCGTCACCGCGAACACCAGCAGCAGCAGGGTGACCAGCACCAGCAGCAACCCCGCACCCCCCGGCCAGCCGTAGCCCAGCAGGGCGGCGGTGCCCATGATCGCCAGGCTCTGCACCAGGCTGAGGCTGGTGATGTAGAGCACCGACGCCAGCACGATCGAGCTGCGTGAGCGCAGCGGCGCCACCAGCAGACGGTTGAGGAAGCCGAACTCCCGGTCGAACATCACCGGCAGCCCGGCGTTGAGGGCGGCGCTGAAGGCGGTGAACACGATCACCCCCGCCCCCAGGAAGCGGCCATAGCTCTCGCCCCCCGGCAGCAGCCCCGTTGGCGCATTGGCGAACAGGGCACCGAAGAGGATCAGCCAGATCAGCGGCTGCAGAACGCCGGCCACCAGGGTGGAGGGGCGACGCTGCAACTGCAGGAAGAGGCGGCGGGTGAGCGCCAGGGTTTCCTGACGGATTTCGGCAAAGGCGGAGGGCTCTTGCTCCGCTGGGGTGCCGGCTGAGAGGTAGGAAGGCGTGGCGCTGGTCATCGGCGGATCGGCGGCGGATCGGAAAGCAGGGCAGCCGGACCAGAACGGAACCGGGTGCAGAACAGTGACGGAGGAAGGAGGAAACGCTTCGCGGCCAGGGGTCAGCGCATCGCCTGTTTGCGTTCGGCCTTGGGATCGCGGCTCCCGGCCACGGCCAGCTCGGCATCCATCAGGGTGCGGCCCGTGGCCTGCAGATAGACATCGTCAAGGCTGGGGCGGCTCTGGGCCAGGGCGAACACCGGCAGATCGGCCTGCATCAGCTGATGGCGCAGGGTTTCGAGCACGGCGGTGTCGTCCACCACCAGATTGAGCGAGTAGCCCTGGGCCCGGTTCACCACCACCTGCCGCACCCCGCCACAGGCCACCAGCAGCCCGCGCACCCGCTCGGCCTCTTCGGCTGTGCTGAACTCCCGCACCCGCAGGGTGACGCGGTCGCCACCGAGGGCGCCCTTGAGCTCGCTGGGGGTGCCTTCGGCGATCACCCGGCCAGCCTCCACGATGGCCAGGCGATCGGCCAGGGCATCGACCTCCTCGAGGTAATGGCTGCTGAGCAGCACCGTGGTTCCTTCATCCCGCAGCTGACGTAGCACCTGCCAGATGGCAGAGCGACTTTCGATATCCAACCCCACGGTGGGCTCATCCAACACCAGAACGCGGGGGCGATGCAGCAGCCCGGTGGCCAGGTCCAGGCGGCGACGCATGCCGCCGGAATAGGAGCCACAGCGACGATCGATCCACTCCTCCATGCCCAGCAGGTCGATCAGTTCGGCGATGCGGCGATCCCGCTCGCTGGTCGGCAAGTGGTAGAGGTCGCCCTGTAACCGCAACAGCTCGCGGCCGCTGAGGATCTTGTCGATCGCCACTTCCTGGGCGACGTAGCCGAGCAGCCGACGCACCTGGCGCGGCTGGGCCAGGGCATCGACTCCGGCCACCGAGACAGTGCCGCTATCCGGGGCCAGCAGGGTGCAGAGGATGCGCAGGCAGGTGGTCTTACCGGCTCCATTGGGCCCCAGAAGGCCGTAAAGGCAGCCCTGGGGCACATGCAGCGAGAGGCCGTCGAGGGCCTGAACGCTGCCGTAATGCTTGCTGAGGTGCTGGAGCTCGATCACCCGCTCACCACTCCTGGAAACCACGCATGGTTGGCCAATCTAAGGAGAACCGGACGGGCCATCCGACACACCAGTGATCCAGGCCGGAGCATCAGGACAGCCCCAGGCCCAGCAGCGGGGTGAATGCCACCAGGCTGAAGGCCTCCGCCTGAGGGGATCGGGCCATCACCAGCAACAGGCAGATGCCGAACAGATAGAGGATCGACCAGCGAAACAGGTTGCGAGCACGCTGGGGATCGTTGGGGTCACGGCTGAGGGCACCGCTGAGTTGCAGCAGGCGTGCGTTGAAGGGCACCACCAGCAGGCCATAGAGCAGGCCGCCGCTGGGCAGGGCCAGCACGCCGATGCCACTCGCCAGCACGGTGGCCCAGGCATAGCGACCGATCGCCAGGGCGGTGACGGCTTCGCCCTTGACCACCGGCAGCATGGGAATGCCGACCGAGCGGTAGTCATCCTTGAGAAGCAGAGCGAGGGCCCAGAAATGGGCGGGAGTCCAGAGCATAACCAGGCTGAACAGCCACCAGCTCGACCAGGTGGGCAGGCCACCGGCGGCCGCAGCCCCCACCAGGGGGGGAATGGCTCCGGCAACGCCGCCTACCACGATATTGCGTGGTGTGCGGGGTTTGAGCAGGGCCGTGTAGAGCAGCACATAGCTGCATAACCCCAGCAGAGCCAGCGCGGCCGCCAGCGGGTTGACCCCCAGAACCAGCACCGCCACCGAGGCGGAGGTGAGCAGGATGGCCAGCAGGAAGGCCTGGCGCTGGGCGAGCCGACCGGAGGGCAGAGCCCGTCGGCTGGTGCGCTGCATGCGGCCGTCGAGTTCCTGCTCCCAGAGGCAATTGAGCACACCGGCGGCGGCAGAAGCGAGGGCACCGCCCACCAGGGTGCAGGTGATCCGCAGCGGATCGAGTGGCCAGCCCACCGAGAGGGCCATGCCCGCCAGTGTGGTGGCCAGAAGCAGGGGAATCAGGCGGGGCTTGGCCACCTCCAGCCAGGCGGGCAGACGGACCGACCGCGGCACGGCGGGACGGGAAACGGCCGCCAGAGCCTCAGGGTTGACGCTAACCATGGGCCACCTTCGCGGACAGGGATGGATTGGGAATGCCGCAGGCCGCCGGAGCGTCTGCAACGGAGCTCGGTACCGCACTGCGACCGAGAATCGCGGCGAGGACGGCCACCAGCAAGGAAGCAACCAGCTGATGGGCCACGGTTAGGCCGGGGACCTGAAGCTGCTGGCTCAAGGTGAGGATTCCAAGAACAACCTGGGCGGCCACCAGGGCCGTCGCCCCCAGGGCCAGACCCTGGAGATGGCGGCAGCGTCGCGGCAGGGTGAGGCTGCCGATCGCCATGGCCAACACCGCAGCGGCGGCCGGGTAGGCGCCGATGCGGTGGGCCAGCAGCCAGCGGCAGGCATCGCCCGCTGAGAAACAGCGATCGGCGGCCCACTGGCTGGCCATGCTCCCGCCCAGAACGCACTGTGCGAAGACCAGAACCAGCGCCAGACTGGACAGAACCCGGAACCAGATCGGTGGGGACTCAGCTGGGGCTGCCAACCTCTGATAGCCGGCGCTCATCAGAGCCACCAGGGCGAGGGCCGTGGCCAGGTGGGCGGTGACGATGTCCGAGGCCAGCAAACGGGTCACGGTGAGGGCACCCAGTGCCCCCTGAACGGCCACCATCAGCAGGGCCGCTGCACTGAACCAGGGCAGCCAGGCGGGCAGCAGGCGTCTGCGCAGCAGGCTGATGGCGCAGAGCACCAGCAAGGCCACCCCGACCAGGAAGGCATCGAGGCGGTGAAACCACTCGAGAAACACCTGCATGTTCATCTGCTGACCAGGCAGAAGCACGCCATAACAAAGCGGCCAATCCGGGCAGGCCAGACCAGCCTCCATCACCCGTGTTGCGCCGCCGATGGCGACCAGGGCCACCAATGCCACAACAAGGTGGGAGAGCAGCAGCGCCAGGGATGTGATCAAGGAATCCCTACGGGGAGCCATAAAGTAGCCAGTTCAAAAGCGTTGCGATTCCCTCACGTCTCATCGCTTCGTTCCAGACGTCGCCTGACCCCCGTTTCGCCGTTGCATCGGAATTCACTGCCGGATCCGGCGACTGGATCAACTGACTGCATTCAGTGACTGGATCCACTGCCGCAATCCAGGCCCCATAGGCTGGCTGCTGATCTGATCTGCCCCGGTGACCATTCCCACCTCCCTGATCACGCTGGTTCTGGGCATGGTGCTGGTGCTCGGTGGCCTCTGGGTGGGTCAGAACGTCAATCTGCTGCCCGTGGACGCCAGCAGCAATGCCCCGGTCTACGACGCGCTCTTTCAGGTTCTGTTCAGCATCGGCACGATCCTGTTCGTGGGGGTGACCGGCTTGCTGATTTTCAGCCTGGTGCGGTTTCGTCGTCTTCCCGGCGATCGGGGCGACGGCCTGGCGATTGAAGGGAATCTGCCCCTTGAGATCCTCTGGACCGCTATCCCTGCCGTGGTGGTGCTGTTCGTAGGCATCTACAGCTACGACATCTATGAGCGCATGGGCGGCATGACGCCCCTGAACGGGCATGAAGCCATGCATGGCGATGTCTCGTCCGTGATGCTTGCTGAGCACCAGCACCAAGGCGGCGATGCCGTGGCCGCTCCAGCCCTGCTTCACGAGGGGGCAGACAACAGCACAACCCTGCTGGCCGATGACCCGGACGAGGCTCAAGCGGAACGCGTCTGGGGTGGCATCAGCACTGCCTCGGGCGATGCCTTGCCCGTGGAGCTGACCGCCATGCAGTTCGCTTTCATCTTCCATTACCCGGACAGCTCCATCACCAGCGGGGAGCTGCATGTGCCGGTTGGTCGTCCCGTGCAGCTGCGCATGGAAGCCCGTGATGTGATTCATGCCTTCTGGGTGCCCCAGTTCCGTCTGAAGCAGGACGTGATCCCCGGCCAGCCCACCGTGATGTCGTTCACCCCCACCCGTCCTGGCACCTACCCGATCGTCTGCGCCGAGCTCTGCGGCCCATACCACGGCGGCATGCGCACCAACGTGGTGGTCCATGAACAGGAGGCCTTCGAGGCCTGGATTCACCAGAACGCCCCGGCGGCGCCCAGCACGGTGGCCCTGGCAGCGGCCCCGCCGACTGGCTGAGATCACGAAGTCTGATCAAGCTTTTTCAGACCCACCGGCCTCGGCTCCCGACTTTCGATTCCGCCACCCCTGTTTCCATGACCGTCGCCAGCCCCGAAAGCTTCCAGGGCAGCCTGCAACCCCAAGGGTGGCTGCGCTATTTCAGCTTCAGCCTGGATCACAAGGTGATCGGCCTTCAGTACCTCGTCACCGGTTTCATCTTCTATCTGATCGGGGGTGCTCTGGCTGGTGTGATCCGCACCGAGCTGGCCAGCCCCATCTCTGATTTCATCAGCCGGGATACCTACAACGAGGTGCTCACCCTGCATGGCACGGTGATGATCTTTCTCTGGATCGTGCCGGTAGTGAATGGCGGCTTCGGCAATTACCTGATTCCCTTCTATGTAGGTGCCAGGGATATGGCATTCCCCCGGCTCAATGCCGTGGCCTTCTGGATGATCCCTCCAGCTGGAATCCTTCTGATCAGCAGCTATTTCATCTCGGGTGCAGCTCAGTCCGGCTGGACCGCCTATCCGCCGCTGAGCATCACCACCCCTGCGGCGGGGCAGGTGGTCTGGATTCTGAGTGTGTTGCTCCTTGGGGGCAGTTCGATCTTCGGGGCGATCAACTTCATCGCCACTGTGCTGAAGCTGCGTCAGCCTGGCCTGAAATTGATGCAGCTACCGATGTATTGCTGGGCCATGCTGGGCACCAGCATTCTGGTGGTGCTTTCCACGCCAGTTCTCGCAGGCACTCTGATCCTGCTCAGCTTCGATATCGTCGCCCACACCGGCTTCTTCAATCCTGCCCTGGGCGGCAACGTAGTGGTGTATCAGCACCTGTTCTGGTTCTATTCCCATCCGGCTGTTTACATCATGGTGCTGCCGGCCTTCGGTCTGGTGAGTGAGATCCTGCCGATCCATGCGCGCAAGCCGCTGTTTGGTTACACCACGATGGTGTATTCGATCCTGGGGATTGTCTTTCTCGGGTTGATCGTCTGGGCCCACCACATGTTCACCAGCGGCACACCGCCCTGGATGCGCCTGTTCTTCACGATCGCCACCTCCTTCATCGCCGTGCCGACCGGCATCAAATTCTTCAACTGGCTGGCGACCCTGTGGGGCGGCAAGATTGCCCTGAACAGCGCCATGCTGTTCTCCTGCGCCTTCATCTTTCACTTCGTCTTTGGCGGCATCACTGGCGTTGCCCTGGCCCAGGTTCCGTTTGATATTCACGTCCACGACACGTATTTCGTGGTCGGACATTTTCATTACATTGTCTATGGCGGCACCGTTTTTGTGATCTTTGCGGCGATCTACCACTGGTACCCCAAGTTCACCGGCCGCATGCTCAACGAAGACCTGGGGCGGCTTCACTTCCTGCTCACGTTCGTTGGTTTCAATCTCTGCTTCCTTCCCCAGCACTGGCTTGGTCTCAATGGCATGCCCCGCCGTGTCGCCGAGTACGACCCCGCCTTCACCACGCTCAATCAGGCCAGCAGCGTTGGCGCCCTGCTGATGGCGGTCAGCACGTTGCCCCTGCTTTACAACGTGATTTGGAGTGCCTTCCGCGGCCCCGTGGCGGGAGACAACCCCTGGCGCGCCCTGACTCCCGAATGGCTCACCTCCTCGCCGCCTCCGGTTGAGAACTGGGTAGGAGCGGCTCCGCTGGTGCATGAGCCCTACGCCTATGGCATCCCTGCCGACCAGATCGATCTCGACGTCACCAGTGGCAAGGATCTCTGGAGCGGCGGGCGGGGCTGAGAGACCCACGGGTCAGCTTCTGCTGAACAGCACCTTCTTCTGAACTGGCCCATGATACTGGTGATCTGATCCACCACCGTTCCCCATTCCGCAGCCCCTGCTCCAATGACCAGCCTCGCCTCCTCCTCCACCGTCGTCAGTGCCACGAGCCTGGCTCCTCCTGCTGATGCGGTGGAGCATGGTCATGGGGATTTCCGCATGTTCGGGCTGCTGCTGTTCCTGGTGGCGGACGGCATGACCTTTGCGGGATTTTTCGCTGCTTACCTCACCTTCCGTGCGGTGAATCCGCTCCCACCGGGATCGAACTACGAACTGGAACTTCTGCTGCCCAGTCTCAACACCGTTCTGCTGGTGGTGAGCAGTTTCACGTTCCATCGCGGTGGCAAGCAGCTGCTGGCCGGAAACCGCAGCGGCTGCCGCCCCTGGCTGCTGCTCACGGCAGCCCTCGGCAGTGCCTTCCTGGCCGGCCAGATGGTGGAGTACTTCTCCCTGCCCTTCGGGCTCACCGAGAACCTCTTCGCCAGCACCTTTTACGCGCTGACCGGTTTCCATGGCCTGCACGTGACCCTGGGAGTGATCTGCATTCTGGTGGTCTGGTTCCAGACCCGCGATCGGGGTCGGGTGAGCACCAGCGAACCCTTTGGGCTCGAAGCAGCAGAGCTCTACTGGCACTTCGTCGATGTGATCTGGCTGGTGCTCTTCGGTCTGCTCTACGTGCTCTGAGCCTCACCTGCGCTTGCTGGTAGGTCACCCGTCTGGGCACAATCGGCGCAGGCCGAAGCCCTCCAGTCCGTACCAAGCCCGCCCCGATGTCCTACAGGAACGGAACTACCTCGGCCCGCACAACGGACGCACGACCCGCCCAGAGCCAGGACATGCTCAAGGGAAAGGAACTGCTGGAGCGAGCTCGCTCGTTGAGCAACCGTCCGGAAGAGCAGATCGCCCGTGCCTGCGGCTACGTGGGGCCCAGTGGCCGGGTCCTGAAGAAAAGTTTTTATCGCGCCCTGGTGGAAGCCAAGGGTTATCGCCTGCCGGAAACGCCAGGTGGCGGCGGTGGTGCTGGCGGTGGCAGCAAGGGACGCCAGGCCGAATTCCGCACCCGGGTGCATGGCAACGGAAATCTTCTGATCGGCCAGGCTTACACCCGACGCCTCGGCCTGGTGCCCGGCCAGGAATTCCGCATCCAGCTCCATGCCGAAACCGGATCGATCTGGCTCGTCGCCCTTGATGGCAGTGAGGACCAGGCTGATCAGTCGCAGGAGAAATCCGATCAGACCCATGACCCTGATCAGGCCCAGGACGAGTCCTGATCCCGTCCTCAGCCGCCGACGTCAGAGCCTGCTTCGCCGTCGTGGAAGCTGGCGCTGAAGGTGATCAGATCGAGGCCGCTGAACAGGAAACTCACGCCCACGAGCACCCCAAGCACCCAGCTCAGGTTCCAGAACTTCATCGTGAGGATCAGCAGCCCCAGCACCAGGGTCACCACGCCGTTCACCAGCCCCCAGCCCCAGCCCATCAGGCGCTGATGGGCCAGGGAGGCCACGATGCCCACGGCCCCCTCCACCAGGAACACCAGACCCACCGCCAGGGCCAGGGACGCCACAGGGGCAGCCGCACGCTCGGGGCCTGCTCCCATCTGATGGAGCATCCAGAAGCCCGTCACCACGAACAGGGTGGAGACCAGCAGGCGGGAGAAGGTGAGCCAGCGGCGCAGTTGGCGCGCCCGCAACAGGTTGGTGATCCAGCCGACCAGCCCGCCCACCAGAAAGGCCACCGCCACCATGGCGGTCACCCAGATCGAGGCCACAACCGGAAAGAACAGGGCCAGCAGCCCCAGCACCAGCATCAGGATGCCTTCGGCCAGCGCAAAGCTGCGCAGGCCGCGGTCGACGGAGAGCAGGGGGTCAACGACCGCCATCGGCGAAGAGTCAGAAGAGATTCCCGGACCTTAGGAGTTTGCTGAAAAACCCCGCTTCCTCTGCGAAAATGGGCCAGCTGCCCCAGGTTTGATGCGAGGTCAGCAGGAGCGCAGCGGCTCCTTGTTCTCCTACGTCTCGATCGAGGAGCGGATCCCGACCAGTCATCCGCTGCGGCGGATCCGGAAGCTGGCGGATCAGGCCCTCGATCGACTCAATCCCACCTTCTGCAGGTTGTATGCCTCAGAAGGGAGACCATCGGTGCCGCCAGAGCAGCTGCTGCTGGCCTCGTTGTTGCAGGCGTTCTACGGCATCCGCTCCGAGAGGCTGCTGCTGGAGCAGCTCCACTACAACCTGCTGTTCCGCTGGTTTGTGGGCTTGAGCCCTGACGATGCGATCTGGCATCCGACCACATTCACCAAGAATCGTGATCGGCTCCTCA
>NZ_JAYGID010000067.1:0-2644 GCF_034931685.1 Synechococcus sp. CCY9202 | reverse complement strand
CTAGAGTATCCTTGTGTAAGCCAGTGGGATCGGATATCTGACCATGGTACTTTCAATGGCCTTAGCCAAACCCACCGATGAAACAACCATACCAGCCCTCCCTACTGCGTTTGATTCATGCCGCCACCGCAGGAGCTGTTGGCGTCGGATGGTTGACAGGTCTAGTCATCTATAGCAACTATGACGGCCGGCTGTTCCACCTGCCATGGGCCTATGGCGGAAACCTCTGGGAGCTCCATGAATACGCAGGCAACCTTTTGCTGCCTATCGCCATCCTGCTAGCTCTTTATGCGGTCACCCTGGGCAACTGGAGATTGCACAAGCCATCCAACACCGTGATGCTCTTAGCCCTTGCCCTACCCCTACTCAGTGGCCAAGGCATGCACAAGAAATGGATGATCGAAGGACAGTTTGATCATCTGATGTACAAGATCCATCTGCTCGGATGGATGCTGATCGCTGCAGGACTCATCTGGCATGTTGCCAGCGCCCTTCAACGCGGGGGCGTTGCATTGGTCGCATCCATGGCAGACCTACAGGTCAAGGAACACGACAACCCCACCGACTGGCCTAACCAGATATTTAATTGGTTTGGCCATCACCGATGAAGAGTCTGGTTGCCGAAAGGAAGCAAGGGAGAAAGCAATAGCCAGGCGGTGCATTCGTAACGAAAGACTTTTTATGGGTAAGCGCGCAGCTTCCCCTCGATCTACACAGAACACATCGATCGCTGAGTTGCTAATTCAGCGATCAGGGTTCATAGTGGATGAACTGAGCTGCGGAATCAGCTTCCAAGCAGTCAACTCTTGACTGCTCCTGTTCACCCTCCGGAAAGGGTCACAGGACCTCCTGAGTTACACCATTGAGAGGGGCACTACCCTCTCTCATAAGGACTGGTTCTGTTTTTGGGGTCCACATAAGACGGATGTAATCAATTGTTCCATTTTCTTTCGGCTTTTCGATCGCCCTTGCCCCTTCACCCCCAAGCACGCCAATAACATTGGCCGCCGGGGCGTTATCAAAGGTATAATCAGCATTTAACTTCATTCCAGATGACATGATCACGGGAGAAGTTGTGTGCGCCACCGTGAAGAGATTTGGCTGCGACTGGCCTACGCCTCCAGCCTGGTTGAAGGTGTAAGCAAATTTTGCTTACGTGACTTCGTCATCCTCGGTTAGGTCATCGTATTCTGTGGCCCAGGAGAACATCTACCAGCATCCGACGATATCTTGCTCCTCACCACCGTCGAACATCATAACGGCGATGTTCAGGTCTTTCATCTTGTTACTTATTTGGCTCCTCCAGTGATAGTGGAAATTTTCATGGTGGTGAAAGCTTGTTGCGTTACTTTTGAGTAATTGGCCAAGAGGATATCCATGGCCGATCTCCAATCTTGGACTTTTTGACTTTGGCGGATTATCAAGGAAAATAGTGAATATCTTAAAAAGGCAACAAGCCTTTAACGCTGAGATGATTCAAATTAAAATCAAGTCTTCAGCGAAGAAGCCTTATGAATCAGGCCTCAGCACTACCGTAGGGTTGATATTGAATCGCACCAAAGGCGTCCGAATTGAGGAAAGAACCAACCCTGAGCCCAGCAGTTCCAGCCTGCTCGGACTCCCTTCGCTACTCTGTGTGACGATTACCGGTTCATCGACTGTTCCCCGGAAAGGGAGTAGTTGATGAAGACAGTCTTGATCTGGGTGTAGAAATTGACTCTCTCTTCTCCCATCTCTCGGTCGCCAACGCCCGTGATACCGACCCCACCGAAAGGAAGCTGGGCTTCGCCGCCGATCGACGGCTCATTGACATGGACCATGCCGGAATGGGTGTCCTGGGTGAAGCGCTGTGCGGTGATGAGGCTGCGGGTATACATCGCAGACGACAGGCCAAAGGCAACACCGTTCGCCAACGCGATCGCTTCTTCATAGGTGGAGAATTCACTCAACGCCAGCACGGGGCCGAAAACTTCCTCCTGGAACAGGCGATGGTTTGCCTTGACACCATCAAAGATGGTGGGCTGCAGGTAATAGCCATCGCCGGCAGAAGTCGCCAAGCTCCCCCCCGCAATCAGGTTCAGGCCTTCATTCTTCGCAATCTCGACGTAGGAGATGTCGGTATTCAATTGGTCCTGATCCACAACCGGGCCCATCTGGGTGGCAGGATCCAAACCATTGCCTACTTTCAATGAGTTTGTTGCGGCAACAAGGAGATCCAGGAACTTGGACTTCACGTCTATATGAACCAGCACGCGGGAGGTGGCGGTGCATCGTTGGCCGCTGGAGCCAAAGCCGCCGCCGATCACGCCCTGCACCGCCCTCTCCAGATCGGCATCATCCATCACGATGAGCGCGTTCTTTCCACCCATCTCGCAGGTGACTTTGGCGAGCTTTTTGGCGCCGTTTTCGTACAGCCGTGAGCCCACGGGATTCGAACCCGTGAAGGAGAGAACCTTGGTAGCAGGATGGTTGACGATCGTGTCGCCGATCTCCGCTCCTGATCCAACAACCATATTAAGGGCACCTCGAAAAATCGCAAGACCGCTTGATAGCGACCGAATTGAATTATACTAAGGCTTCAAGATTACATACTTTCCATGGGCCAGCGAGGTTTCTGGGACGAACAGCAAAGAGTTGCAAAGCT
>NZ_JAYGID010000066.1:0-7317 GCF_034931685.1 Synechococcus sp. CCY9202 | reverse complement strand
CAGGCGGCGCGCGCAATCACCCCCAGCTGCAGCCGCAGGGCCAGCTCCCAGCTGGCCGGATGGGCCCGGGCTGCCGCCCCCAGCCGTCGCACGGCGGCGGGCCGGTCGTGGCCGGTGGGGGAGCGGCCATCGGTGCTGGCCAGATAGAGCACGCCATCGAAGGCCACCGCCTCCAGGGCGAGTGGCACCAGGGCCGCCGGACAGCCGAAGGCATCGAGGTCGATCAGATCGAAGCGCTCCTGCCGGATCAGGGCCTCCGCCAGCAGGGCCTGGACGGTGCGGATCGAGATCGTCAGCTCCACACCACGGGCCGAGAGATCCGCCAGGTTGCGCTCCAGCAGAGGCCGGCGATCGGGGTCGGCATCGTTGGCCCACACCGATGTGGCCCCGGCTTCAGTGCCGTAGCGCAGGGCCCGGATGCCGGAGCCGGCCATGCCATCGAGCACCCGCAGGGTTCCCGTTCCCCGCCGCGCAAGCCAGGCCGCCAGCAGCACACCCAGATCGCGGGAGGGGCGCGACTCGGGCCGAAAGAAACCGCCGCCCAGATCCAGCTCCACCGCCCCTTCCCGGTGGAGCTGGGGGCCATGACGCTGGGGTGACTCGGCCGTGGGATCGCAGGCGTGCGATCTGCTCATGGGCATGGCGCTGTCATGGCGTCAACCACGGGAAGACATGAGCCATGGGAAGACAGCAGCCATGGGAAGGCCTCAACCGGCCAACAGGGCCTCCTCGTCGACGGCATCGATCTGTTCGGGCCTGAGAAACTGCTCGGCGTAGCGCTTGTAGACCCCGGAGCGGATGAACAGGGCGAAGAGCTCAGGATCGATGTGCTGATCCTTGCGCATGAAGGTCATGATCTTCAGCGCCTGCGACAGCGTCTTCATCGGTTTGTAGGGCCGATCGGCCGCCGTGAGTGCCTCGAAGATGTCGGCGATGGCCATCATCCGTGCCACATCACTCATCTCCTCCTTCATCAGGCCCTTGGGATAGCCGGTGCCGATCAGGGTTTCGTGGTGGCCGCCCGCCAGCTCGGGCACATCCTTCATGTGCCGCGGGAACGGCAGGGCCGAAAGCATGCGGATGGTGTGGATGATGTGCTCGTTGATCTTGTAGCGATCCTCTTCGGTGAGGGTGCCGCGCGAAATCGAAAGATTCTTCAGTTCGCCCCGGTCGTAAAGCAGCTCCGGCGGCTGCAGCTTGAATCCCCAGGGGTTGTCCGGATCCAACCGATCGCTCGGCAGCCGTTCGATGCGGTGATCGGGCCGGTCGGCCAGCAGCGGCTCCTCCACCGGCAGAGTGGGGGCGGCCAGCAGCTGCTTACGCCGCAGTTCCTCGTCGGAGATGCCGAGCCGGTCATCCAGGGTGCGCAACCAGGTGCGTTGCGCAATGGAGTGCAGCCGCTCGATCCGATCAGGCGCCAGAAACTCTCCGCCCTGATTGCACGCCGCCACGAAGGCGAAATCCTGATCGAGGTGCTGGAGGTCGCTATCGCGCTCGACGGCCAGCTCGTCGGCCCTGCCGCCCTCCAGCAGGCCCTGGTAGTAGCGGATCCAGGCATCGCGCTTGAGCACCTCGAAGCGCATCCGCACCTCATGGATGCGGTCGTAAAGGGTCTCGAGCTTGGTGGCCTTGTCCACCACGTACTCAGGGGTGACCACCTTGCCGCAGTCATGCAGCCAGGAGGCCACGTGCACCGCCTCCCAGCGATCCTCCGAGAGGGAGAACGCAGCGAAGGGACCCTCGGTCTCCTCGCAGGCGGCCTGGGCGAGCATCTTGGTGAGTTCCGGCACCCGCTTGCAGTGGCCGCCGGTGTAGGGACTCTTGGCATCGATCGAGCCGGCGATCAACTCGATGAAGGCCTGGAACAGAGCCTTCTGGGCCCGGATCAGCTGGCGGGTCTCCAGGGTGGTGGCCACGGTGCTGGAGAAGGCCTCCATGAAGGCCACCCGCTGGTCCGAGGGGGGAACCCTGAACCACAGCAGCAGCATGCCGAGCAGGTCGCCCGAACGGCTCTGCAGCGGCAGGCTCACGTAGGGCACGTTGTCCACAGCCATCGCCCCCGCGAACCTGCGCTCCATCGCGGAGCCTTCGGCAGAAATCCGGCCGGTGGTGGCCCGGCGGCCACTGGCCTTGCCCACCAAAAGCCGCCGGATGTCGGCCAGGGGAAAACGGGGCAGCGTATTGGGCAGGGTCTCGCCGGCCGCATTGCGCAGCAGCTCCGGATCGAGCTGCTTGTCGTCATCGAGGTTGAGGAACAGGGCGCCGCCCTGGGCGCGGCTGTTGGCGATCGATTCGTCGAGCACCCGGACCAGCAGCCGCTCGAAATCCGGTTCCGCCGCAATGGCGGCACTCACCCCGAGGAAGCGGCGGATCGTGCCCTTCATCGCCTCGAAGCTGGTGGCGAGCTCATCGATTTCAGTCACCACCGACTCCACCGTGCGGGGCGCATCGAACTCGAAGTTCTGCACTGCCTGGGCCTCCAGCGCCAGGCGTCGCAGCTGTCGGGTCACCAGCCGGGCAATCAGCCACACCAGCGGAGAGGCCACCAGCAACACCAGGAAGGCTGTGAGCACGGCGGTCTGCTGCAGGCGCCGCGCGCCGGCGAACAACTGCTCTGTGGGGATGGCGATGGCCAGGTAGGTCTGGGTCTGATCCACCTGCACAGCCCGGGCCAGGGCCACCTCCCACCCTTCGCCATCGACGCGCAGGGTGGTGGTGAGGAGCTGATCGCCGTAGCCGAGGGACTGACGCAAGGCAGGGAACTGCTCACCGATCCGAGCGAACACCGGGGTTGTGGCATCCGCCAGGCGGTTCATGCCCTCAAGGGTGCTGGGCGTTCCCGCCCGGAACGCTCCGTAGCCCGCCTCGTTGAGGGCCACCACATTGCCCTGGGGGCCCACCAGGGCCAGCTTCACCTGCTTGAGATGCCCCAGGGATCGGCCCAGTTCCAGCAGCGCATCGCTGGCCTGGTCGATCGGCAGATCCGCCCCCACCACCGTGGCGCTGCCTGGCACCCGTTCCGCCAGGCTGATGCCCAGTCGGCCGGTGGTACCAAACCGATACACCGGGGTGGCCACTGGGCCGGAGCTGTCGAGGGCGGCGCGGTACCAGGGCCGCTGCCGGGGATCGAAGCTGGCGGAGAGCGGATCGGGGCGGATCTCCAGCTGGCGGAAGGCACCATCCAGCACCACCTGCTGGGTGCGGATCCGGCCGTTCGACTCCCGACTGCCGATCTGGGCCAGAAAAGCAGCCTCGGCAGGGAGCCGGAAGTCGGTGCGGTCGACCTCGGAGCGGATGCGCCGCAACTGCAGCCGCTCCCCATTGCCGTAGCCCAGGTAATACGACGAGATTGCCGGGGTGGCCTCCAGGGCCTGGCGCAGCACCTTGAGCCGCTGCAGCTGCCTCGGGAAGGGCTGCGGATCCTCCAGATCCATCAGCGCCGCAATCTGGCGCATGGCCACGGGGATGCTCAGCTTCTCCTGCAGCTGCCAGTCCATGGCACGGGCCAGGCCGGCCATCCGCGCATGGTTCAGATCCGTGACCAATCGGCGGGCGTGCTGGTACGACACCACGGCCACCGTGATGCCGGTGAACATCACCACCGGCAGGAAGAGGATCGACAGACCCACGTTGAACCGCACCCTGCGACGCGGCTGGCGCCAGGCCTGCCAGGAAACGCCTGGATGAGACTGGGTCATCGGCACCCCGAACGGAAAGGCAGGACTGGTGCTCCGCGGTGGAACAGCCATGGCGTTGCGTCCCGTCAAGGTAGGGGTGATCGCCGCCTCCCAGCCAGATACTCGGGCACCTCGACGACCCCTGAAGATGGGGTGATTCCGCTCGCCCACAGGACCCGTCATGGGAAGGTCGCGGCCATCGACGACGACGGGCGCGTCGACCGACTGGGGTGAGGCCGCCGTGTGGCGCTGGCAGGGGCTGGTGGTGCACTGGCGCTGGCTCGGCGATCGGCGGCATCCGCCCCTGCTGCTGGTGCATGGCTTCGCAGCCGGCAGCGGCCACTGGCGGCATAACGCCCCTGCGCTGGCAGACGCGGGCTGGTGCGTCTACGCCCTCGACCTTGTGGGCTTCGGTGCGTCCAGTCAGCCCGCAGCCGCCCCTGGACGGACCCTGGACAATCGCCTCTGGGCCCGACAGCTGCAGGCCTTCCTGGAGCAGGTGGTGCAGGCCCCGGCGGTTCTGATCGGCCACTCTCTCGGTGGTCTGGTGGCCCTCAGCTGCGCGGTGTACTTCCCCACCTGGGTGCGGGGCATGGTGGCAGCGCCCCTGCCTGATCCGGCCCTGCTGGCCGCGTCGGCAGCCATCCGACGGGAGACACCCTGCTGGCGCCGCCTGAAGCGCTGGACGGTACGCCTGCTCTGCCGTCTGCTGCCTCTGGAGCTGATCGTGCCCCTGCTGGCCCACTCCCCCCTGCTGGGGCTGGGGATCCAGAGCGCCTACCTGCTGCCGGTGCTCGACGACCTTGCCCTGCATCGGCTGATCGCGCTGCCGGCCCGCCGCCCCGGTGCCGCCCGGGCCCTGCGGGCGATGAGCGTGGGCATGGCCCTGCGGCCCCACGGCGCCACCGCTCCGGCCCTGCTGCAGCGCCTGCGGCAACCCCTGCTGCTGCTCTGGGGCCGCGACGATCGCCTCGTGCCGGCCCGGGTGGCGGAGCAGTGCCGGGCGGTCCGGCCCGAGCTGCCGCTGGTGCTGCTCGAGCAGGCGGGCCACTGCCCCCACGACGAACAGCCCGAGGCTTTTCATCAGGCGGTGCTCCCCTGGCTGGCTGCCCTGAGGTGATGCCCTGAGGTGATGCCCGGGGGTGCAGCCCTCGCCAGTGCCGGGAGGTGGACACGTAACTTGAGGCCAGCCTGCGGCCCTCGGCGCGCCCCGTGATGAAACACACCCTGTCGGTGTTGGTGGAAGACGAGTCCGGTGCGCTCAGCCGGATCTCCGGCCTGTTCGCCCGCCGGGGCTTCAACATCGAGAGCCTGGCGGTTGGACCCGCCAAAAAAAGTGGCGTCTCGCGTCTCACCATGGTGGTGGAGGGCGACAGCCGCACGGTGGAACAGATGACCAAGCAGCTCAACAAGCTGGTCAACGTGCTGGCCGTGACTGACCTCTCCACCATCCCATCGGTGGAGCGGGAACTGATGCTGCTCAAGGTGGCGGCCCCACCGGAGCAGCGCGCCGCCATCCTCGATCTGGTGCAGGTGTTCCGAGCCAACGTGATCGACGTGGGCGAAACCGCCCTCACCCTGGAAGTGGTGGGAGACCCGGGCAAGCTCGTGGCGATCGAGCAGATCCTCGAGACCTACGGCATTCTCGAAATCGCCCGCACCGGCAAGGTGGCCCTGGAGCGGGCCTCCGGCGTGAACACCGCCTACCTGAAAGTGACGGCCTCAGCCAAACGGGTGCCGGCCTGAGCATTCAGGCCCTCTCTCAGGGTTTGTCCGTCACCAGGGTGCCGCCCTCCACGAGCGTGGCTTTGACCAGCCGGTCGCCCTGCTGGATCTTGTCCACCACCTCCATCCCCTTCGTCACCCGACCGAACACCGCGTAGCGGCCATCCAGTTCCGGCAGGGCCTCCAGGGCCACATAGAACTGGGCGCTGGCGGAATTGGGGTCGTTGGAGCGGGCCATGGCCACGGCTCCTCGCTGGTGCACCAGGGCCAGCTGGCGCGTCAGGCTGGGGTTGGTGATCGGCTCGCCGTAGCGGGGTTCGGATTCGCCCTTGACCGTCAGCTCCAGGGGGATCAGCCTTGCCTCGCCGCTGCTGGGCTCGATGAAACTACCGGTGCCGTACTGGCTGGCCGGCACTTTCGGATTGGCGCTGAGCGGATCGCCCCCTTGCACCACGAAGGGCACGGGCTCCCGCACCACCCGGTGGAAGACGGTGTTGTTGTAGGTGCCCCGCTTCACCAGGTCCACGAAGTTGCCGGCGGTGAGGGGAGCGGCAGCGCCATCGAGGCTGATCTCCACCTCTCCCTTGGCGGTTTGCAGCCTCACCAGGGCAGTCCCACTCAGGCAAGCCGCACCCGAAACGCCGCAGCCCAGGGTCTGGGCGCGGGGCTCAGCGCCACAGGCCGACAGGACCCAGGGCAGCAGCACCAGCAGACCGGCGCAGAGGGAGCGACCCAGAACGCCCCTGAGGCGATCCCGCGTGCTGCCCTGCGGGCCACGGGTCACGACGGGGTGCCCCGATTCGGCAGCGAACCGATCACCGGAGAGAAGAACGGACGGATCAGCGGACGGATCCGAGCAGGGGGGGGAGAAATCCGGCATCAGCGAAGCAGCACAGCACAGGGGGTGGAAGCCTGGATCACTGCCCTTCGAGGGCTACCCCGAGGAAGCGGGCCAGCTGGGCACCCGACAATTCCAGGTCGGCCAGGGGGATGGGTTCACCCACGCGGGTGAGCGGCAGATCGCGTCGGCCCTGCACCTTCAGGGCCAGGCGGCGGCGGGGGTTGAGACCATCGCGCACATCGATCTTCACCGCCTGGATCTCCCGCAGAGGGATCTCGACGCGGATCATCTGGCGGAAACCGCGGCGCTCGATCGTGGCGGTGCCGGCACGGCGGTCGAAGCGGTTGACGCCAGCGCCCACGTCGATGCCGATCACCGACCAGAGGTAGGTGGCGAGCAACACGGCGGCGATGCCATACAGACCCATCACCAGACCCTGGGGCACCCACTCGAGCTCCGCCGGGTGGCCGATCGGCAGCAGGTCGATCCCCCAACGGCTGGAGGCACTGGTGAGCAGGAAACCGACACCGCCGGTGGTCACCACAGCCGCCACAAGAAGATTGGACCAACGCCTTGAGCCCAGCACCGGTTGCTCCAGCAGATCGGTGGGGCTGGTGACGGGGTTGGACATCGCGATGTGCGGGGCTTCGAAAGCCGCCATGCAGGAGCCAGGGTTCGGAGAGGCCATCTTGGCCCGCGGGCGGCAAGCCTGACGAACACGGTCTGCATCCGCCACACCGACGGACGCATGGGCCCAACCCCAGATCGAGATCGACCGAAAGCAGAAATACCTAGGCCCCTCAGAACCCTGCTCCGCCAAGGCATGTCAGCCCATTGCAGCCTGTCTCGCGCTGGCTGGGAACATTGTTACCATCGCCCGGTATCCCACACAGCTTCCGCGGGTTTCCCGCACCGTTTCTTCCCATGACGATTGCTGTTGGACGCGCGCCGCAGCGGGGATGGTTCGACGTCCTCGATGACTGGCTCAAGCGCGACCGCTTCGTATTCGTGGGGTGGTCCGGTCTGCTGCTGTTCCCCACCGCCTACCTGGCGCTGGGCGGCTGGCTCACCGGC
>NZ_JAYGID010000065.1:0-20459 GCF_034931685.1 Synechococcus sp. CCY9202 | reverse complement strand
GGCCGCCTCGACCAGGCGCACCGAGCGGCCCGCCGCCTGCAGGGCCCGGGCCGCCACCAGGCCGGAGAGGCCGCCACCCACCACCACGACATCGACAGGTTCAACCGATGGAAGAGGCATGGATCCAGTGAAACGGCCGGGCGCGAGAGCAGCATTAGCCTCGCGCAAGCCGCTGCGGGGTCGATGGGCCTGCCCTCCATGCTGGCCATGGGCCTGGGGCTCCTGGCGCTGACTCCTGGCCATGTCACCAGGATGCAGGGCCTCTGCTGGCGCACCGCCGAGCCCTTCTCAACGCCGGAACCGGTTGGCCTCGACGCCCTGGCCGTCGGGTTCCCCGCCGGCGTGCCCTTCGAGCGCCAGCGGTTCAGCATCACCGCCGTTCGCTTCGGCCCTGAGGCCAGCGGCACCAAGGCGGGCATGACGCCGGGCGAACTGCGCGCCTACGTGCGCTCCATCTTCCTGGCCGCGGGTCCGGGCGGTGGTCCGATCCGCCGCACGCTGCTGGGCCGCCCAGTGGAGGGTGACAGCTTCACCACCTCAATCCCACGGCCACGGCTCGGGGAGATCTACGCACTGCCCCTGGCCAGCGGCGAGACCGTGGTGCTGGGTTTCTCGATGCCCGTCGAGGCTCGTGCCCAGGGCGAGGCGCTGCTGACGGAGGTGGTCACAACCCTGCGGGAAGCAGACAACGGAGACCCCAGCTGCGGCGGCAGCGCCCTCAGGCTCCGATGATGGGAATAGGAGCAATGCGTCTGGACTCAGTGAGGGCGCGTGGCGCTGATGCTGTGTTCAGAACTTGCGGAGCTCCCTGCGCATCTTGAGGGGCTGATGGCCTGATTGATGCTGGTTGTAGAGCAGGACCGGCAAGAACACCAGCACCAGGGCGATCGTGGCCACGACGCCCCAGGACAGTCCTGGCCTGCCTGCTGGTGGGGCATAACGTGGTCTGGTGGCGCTGCGGCGGCGACGCCGTGATGGCCTGTTGAACGTTCCCATCGTTGGATGCTGCGGAGCTTTGGATGCTGCGGGTGGATGGTGCGGGCCCGACTTGCCGTTTCAGTCTGTCGGGGCCGGCGGCTGCCACCACTCTCGATTCAGCGATTCCGATCCGCTGATCCCAGGGCCCATCGATGCTGGGATCCTCGCTGGAGGCGGCCATCCAGGTGATATGGCAGAGCTTGCTCCGGAAACTCCAGCCACTTGATGGTGGATCCGGGCATGGTCCTCGTCGCCATGCCACTGCCGTTCAGCTCTAATCCAGGAATTCAGAACAAGGAACCCGCAGCAGGAGTGATCCGCCAGCCCGACAGGCCATCAGACCAGCCTGGCGGAAGCTCGTGAGAGCCTTGGTCACCGTGACTCTGGTCATGCCGGCGATGTCTGCCAGCTGTTGATGCGTGAGGAGCTTCTCACCGAACGTGAGCATCACCCCCTGGCTGGTCATGGTGCCGAAGCGCGTGCCGAACCAATCCAGCAACTGCAGCAGCCGGACTTCCGCAGGACGCACGCGGCTGAGCATCAACAGGATGGCCGCCTGACGCAACTGTTCTTCGAGAAACTCGCGCTCCATCGCGCTGGAGGCCTCCTCCTCTTCGACCACAACCGGCGAGAGCGTGCGCAGTTCGAGGCCGGAAAGGCCGATCAGCGCCGGGATCACCACCTCGCCGGGGCCCCAGACCCCGAGGGTGAGAGGGTCAAGCCCCGCACTCCAGCGGGCCAACCAGACATGACCCTGCTCAATCCGCCAGCAAAGGTTGGCGGGCAACCTCTCACCGGCCCGCAGGCTCAGGCGAAGACAACGACGTGACATGGAGAAGGCCATCACGGGATACGGCGAGGAGCAGAAGCAGCAAGCCTGAGGCAGTCAGCGCATCAAGAAGCGAAGATCGGCCGACAGAAGACAAAAGAGAGAGGGAGACATCGTCCCCCGAAAACATGTCGACTGCCGAAGATACTCACCATAGACACAGGGGAAATCGCGGCTGAATTAGGTCCGCAAACCTTAAGTCTTGCCTTGGCAGATGTGTCGATTTAAACCCGCAGGGTTCCAGATTGCATCCATAAGTCAGCGTGATCAACGCCTGGAGATTCCCGCCGCCTGAGGAGCAACCGCAACGGGCCAGCGGACCTGGTTGCGGGTCAGGGGTTACACCAGGGGCAATGCATCGGGTCAGCCTCCCGCCTGCCATCCCGGCGGGGCTTCAGCTCGCTGTGGCAACAGGCCGAACAGCCCCAGCGCTCCTGCGCCATCAGCGGCGTGGCAGTTCCGCAGCAACGGCACGGCAGGCCTGCCACAGCCTCGGTTCGTCCCCAGCCCGGTGATTCACAAGCCGGACACAGCTGACGGATCCGTCGCACCAGTTGGAAGCCCAGTCGGCGGATGCTTGCCATCCGGGTGGGATTGCAATGGGCTCGCATATCGGTTTCGAGCAGCACCTCGCCATTGGAGGACGCTGCAGCACAGTGGGCCAACGCGACCTCCAGGTCAGCGATGGTGCGGATGGCCTTGATGCAGCGGCCGCTGGGGTCGTGCTGGGCTGGGCGAGCGATCAGGGCATGGCTGGGGAAACGCACCTGCTGCAACCAGGTGCTGAAGCCAGTGCTGTTGAGGTCCGACGGCCCCACCATGCGGCTGGAAAAGGTGGTGCGCATCTCCAGGCGCCGTTCCACCACGGTGAGCTGACGTTCCAGATCAACGAACACCAGCACCTCCTGGCCCACAGGCAGAAAAGGCACGGCGGGATGGGGCCCGAAGCTGCCCTCACTGGCCAAACCCAGTGGCAGCCCGGTGGCGGCCAGCCCGAGTTTGGCCTTGAGGCGACAGGTGCTTACCGGATCGGCCGGACGCTCGATCTCGCCGCTGAAGGTACCGAGCTGATCGGTGTCGCAGCCGCAGACCAGCAGTACCGCCCCCAGCCCATGAAACACAGGCCTGGCCAGCACCCGCTCCTTGCCATGGAGCGTGGTGAGGCAGACCCTGCGCCCGGCATAGGGAGAGGCCGGCACCATCGTTGGTCTCAGGAAGGCTGGGGGGCAGGCACCGGCTTGGCACCGATCACCAGGCGCAGCAGGATCGGTGCCAGGAAGGTGGTGCCGATCACCATCAACAGGATCGCAGCCTCCAGGGCTGGGGTGAGGATGCCGGCCTGGGTGCCGAGCCCCAGAAAGATCAGGCCAACTTCGCCACGGGGCATCATGCCGAGCCCCACCACCAGACGGTTGCTGGGTTCTTTGCTGATGTAGCTCCAGCCCGCCGCCACCTTGCCCACCACGGCCACCACCAGCAGAAAGACGGCCACGATCAGCCCTTCACGGTTGGCTGGGTCGAACGGATTCAGCACCGACAGATCCATACCGGTGCCGATCAGCACAAAGAACACGGTGGCAAACAGGGCCACCAGAGGTTTGACGGCCGCGTCGATGTCGTGAGTGTGCTTTGAGGCGCTGAGGATCAGACCCGCAGCAAAGGCGCCGAGGGCGGCTTCCAGGCCGATCGCCTGGGCTGCAAAGCAGCTGAGGGTGAGCACCACGAAGCTGGCCACGGCCACATCACCGGGAGCCTTGAGGCGATCCACGACCCAGTCGAAGACCGGCGCAGCGGTGCGGCTGAGGAAGAGGGCCGCCGCCACGAACACCAGGGCCGCAGCACAGAGCTTGAGAATCGGGCCGATGGTGAAGGCACCACCACCAGCCAGGGCCACCACCACCGCCAGGATCACGATGCCGAGGATGTCGTCCAGCACGGCCGCGCCGATGACGATCTGGCCCTCCTTGCGCTTGAGCCACTGCAACTCACCAAACACACTGGCTGTGATGCCGATCGAGGTGGCCGTCATGGCGGCTCCGGCAAACACCGCCGGGATCAGAGGCACATGGAAGAGGTAGTAGAGGCCCGCGGTACCGAGCGCAAAGGGCAACAGCACACCGGTGAGGGCCACCGTGCCGGCCTGCACCCCCACGGCCACCAGTTCATCGAGTTCGCTTTCAAGCCCCGTGAGAAACAAGAGGGCGTAGAGACCGATCTGAGACACAGCCTGCAGGCTGGGGAACGTCTCGCGATACACCGAGGTCACCGTTTCGGGGGACACATCGGCCAGGGAGCCGACCAGACCGAGCACCGCACCGCTGAGCTGGGCCTGCGTCTCCGGCGGGAGCACCAGATGCAGACCGGAGACACCGATCAACACGCCGGCAACCAGTTCGCCGAGGATGGTGGGGAGCTGCAGGCGCACCATCAGCTCGGCCATGGCGCGTGCCGCCACGAAAATCACGAGAAACCGACCAACCCCGATCAGGGTCTCGGCCACTTCAACCTGGTGGCTACCGACTTCCATCAGCAGCGCGGGCAAGGGATCCATCAAGTGTGGAAGAGGTGCCAGCTGTTTTAGGTGGGAATCGAACCATTCGGGTGGATGCAGTCGATCGGAACCCACAGGAGGCTGTGATCACCGCAATCAGCACAGGTGATCAATCGAGCCGGATCCACCGGTCATCGGTCGCCTGTTGCGATGGTGTAGATCAACAAGCCTCAGAACAGATCTGAGCGGCGTTGCCGGATCGAAGCAATCCAATTGGACGCTTGGCTTGTACTCCAACCATTCGCCCTTCCTGCCGCGATGCACGTTTCCCTCGCCGCTCTCCTGCTCACGCTCGGGAGTGGGCAGACCATTCCCATGCCTGGATTCCTTCCAGTCGCACCGCCAGCCCAGGGTGCCAGCCCATGGGTCGCCCAGAAAACCGGTGCCGCCCTCGCCCCGTCCCTGCAGGGCAAACCCGTTGTGGTCGACATCTACGCCAGCTGGTGCCCCGCCTGTCGCACGATCGAACCGACCTTGCGTTCCCTGGAAAAGCAGAAGGCCGGCAAGGCCACCTTCGTGCGATTCGATGTGTCTGATGCCGCCAAGTTGAAGGCATCGCGCGAGCGAGCCCGTGCCCTTGGCCTTGGTCCCTTCCTGGAGGCCAACCGCAGCCAGACCTCCTTGGTGGCCGTGATCAACCCAGCCACCGGCGCCACGGTGCAGACCTTCCGAGCCAGCACGGACGCGAGCGCCTACAGCGCAGCGATCAAGAAAACTCAATCGATGATCAAACCTTGAGCCGCTCGGCCGTGCGAAGAACAGGACTGGCCGTTCTGCTGCTCCTGGGAGTGGCCCCACTGGTGGTGCTGGCGATGGTGCACGGGCTCCCAGGGATCGGCACCCACCTGGATCTGGCGATCCTGTCAGCGTCACAGACCTATGCCGAGCGGTTCGAGGCCAGCCCCGCAGGCCCCACGGTTCTTCTTCCGTTCATCGCTTTTGGGGGTGGGCTGTTGGCGAGCGTGTCGCCCTGTGTGCTGGCGATGCTGCCGATGAACCTCAGTTACATCGGCACCCTCGGACCGCGCAGCCGGCTCCAGGCCATCGTCAGGGTTGGGGGGTTCGTGGCCGGCACCGTCGCGGTGTTGAGCCTGTTCGGACTGATCGCCTCCTTCGCTTCAGCCGTCGTGGTGGACCACCGCGGTCCGGTCCATCTGGGGGTGGGACTGATCATCCTGCTGATGGGCCTGAATCTGGGAGGGTGGCTGCCGCTGACCCTGCCCCGACTGCCCGAACTGCCCCCTGCCGGCGGCCCATTCCTGGTGGGCATGGGCTTTGGCCTGGTCAGTTCCCCCTGCGCCAGTCCAGTGCTGTTTTCAGTGCTCGCCGCGGCGGCGAGCACTGGCTCCACCCTGTTGTCGGTGATCACGATGATGAGCTATGCCCTGGGTTATACCGCTGTGATTGCCGTCACCAGCCTCTGGGTTGGGCTGATGACCGCCTCAAGGCGGCTGCTCAGCCATGGCGGAAGGCTCACCCGATTCAGCGCCTTGATCCTGTTGGCAGCTGGCACTTACTACATCGTCCAGGGTTGGAGCTGGACCTGGCAGAGCTGAGTCCAATCGACGCCGAAAAGAGGGGGCAGGTGAACAATCATCACCTGGCTTCAGACTTCTTCCGTGGTGCAACCACCCGGCAGGGCGGCGGAGGCAGTAGCAGTGGCAGGGAGCGAGCTGGGAGCCAGAAACAAGGCCTTGATCGTGGCCGCGATGGGTACAGCCGTGATCACACCATAGAAATCCGCCAGGGTGGCACCCACCATCACCGAAAAGAGGATCACGATCGGATTGAGGCCGGTGAGCTTTCCCAGCAGCCGGGGCGGAAGGATGTTCTCAATCACCTGATCCAACAGAATCAGCACGGAGAACACTCTCACACCAAGCCAGAAGCTCTTGAACAGAAACAGGACGCTGACCAACAGAATGCCAAGGATGGCGCCAAACGGAATGAATCCCATCAGACCGATGACGCAACCCGAAAGGATCGGGAACGGTGCCTGCAGCACAACCAAAGCTGGCGTCAGCGCACAGACCAGCACGATGGCCAGCACCAGCTGGTTGAAGATATAGCTGTTGAAGTTACGCCGAAGCACGCTGAGAACCTGCAGGCCACGGTCACCCGGCAACCAGGAGACCAGGCAGTTCCGGACCAGCTCACCTCCATAGATCAGGAAGAAAATGATCAGCACGAGCAGGAAAAACAGGCTGAAGAAGCTGCCAAGCGATCCGGAGATGAAGCCGGGAATTCCAAGCAGCACACTTTCGATCTGATCTTTCACGTTGGCGGCCACTCCTTCAATGATCACGCTGGCATCAAGCGGCAGGCCCGCCTCGTTGGCCCTGCCGCTCAGCAGCACCAACTTGCCGACGCTGGAATCGATCCACTCCGGTAACGCCTGGGTGAACCCGATGAAGCGGAGCAACAGCAAGGGGATCACGGTGGCGCTGGCCAGCACCGCGCCACCGATGAACAGCAGGAACACCGCACCAATCGCCCAGCCCCTCTGCAGGCCCAGGCGCCTTTGCAGCAACCGCACCGGGAGGTTGAGAATCAGGGCGATCACCCCCGCCAGGATGAAGGTGGAGGCAACTCCCTCGAAGGCGCGATACAGCGAGCTGAACACCCAGAGGTTCAGAACGACCACAGGAAAGCCGAGGCCCAGCACCAGCGAGCGAGGCAAGGGAGAAGGCAGGTTCATGGGGCCAGGCAGCTAGGCCAACCCTTGCATGGATGGTCGCGCTGTCCAAGGGGTGGCTCTCGGGGTCACCGGATCATGTTGCATCCCTTCCACTTGGATCAGGGCTTCAGCGCATCAGCGCCAAAGGTTGCATTGAAGCGACGACATCAGATCGCGACAGAGGCATCGCCATGGAGATTGATCGCGCCTGAAATGGCATCACTCTGTGCTCCGCTGTAGTGATTCAAAGGCGCCAGAACCGCGTTGTCTCGATCGTTGATCGGAAAAGCCGGGGGCCGGCTGGAACCAATCACATCCTGGGATCGGTGAAAAACCACGACCAGATCAGGACCCGAGATTGAGGTCGAAAAGACTGGATCCAATTCAAGGAAACGCCGTTGACCACGGCACGCCTGCAGTGCCCTGGGTCCGTCGTGGCGACAACAGAATCGTTCCTGGAGATTCCGATCACCGGAGGGCCAACCGCAACGGGCTTCTTGATGCGACAGCAAGAGCCCCAGCAGGCCCGCAGGGCTCTCAGCCCCGGAGACGCCTGGCTCCCAGCAGGGTGAAACCGACCAGAGCGGCTTCCGCTCCCCAGAGCAGCAGAACGACGACGAGCGAGATGAGGCAGTCAAGCGGCGTCTTGACGCTGCAGTACAGGAGCGCCCACAACGTGGTGGATCCCAGGATCACAACAGTCGCCAGACCGCCCGCCACTACCACCCCGAAGAGCAGGATGCGCAAGACCCTGCGGCATGCCGCATAGTGATCACAACCCATCAGCGCCGTGGAGCCTCCGCTGAAGCGGAAACGAGCAGATTTCAGCGCGCCGCACTTACATCACTGCGCTGGCATCAACGACCGGAGCAGCACCCGGATCCAGCTGGCTCGGCCCTTCCGTGACCGGGGCTCTCCCTGCAGCCAATCGGTTACCCTCTGCGCCTGCCCGGACTCCGCTTCGGCTCTGTGGCATGGGCAGCACTGCTGGGCCTGCTGGCCTGGCCACGCAGCCACCTCGGCGCTACAGGCGACGGCGTGGGGTCGTTGGCGATCCTTCCCCTGGTCCTCGCCGCATTCGCGGCGGCGGGCTCAATAGGGTCCTGCGTAGGTTGGCCCGGGCCTCGATTGTGTGCTGCCTGCTGCTGCTGCTCGCCTACCTGGGCGGCGGAATCGGCGTCGACATCCCGCTGGCTCTGCTCCTGGGCTCCTTGGCTGATCTGGCGCTCACCAGCATCTCTCTGGTCATCGGAGCCATCGCCATCGCCCGATCAGCCGCAGCCTTCAGGATCCAGGTTCAGGCGCAGTTGCTGATCGGTGGATGGCTGGCGCGACGAGCCACCACCCCGCCGCCCGCCGCTGGCTGCCAGGCCGGAGCGGCGGGAGCCATGCCGGTGCTGGACCGCATCGGCAAGTTCCGCAAAGCCCTGCTCCTGACGCAGGGCCCAGAGTCTCTCGCGAGCCTCCCGAGCAGCGACGGCGGGGTCCACGATCGGCAGCGGGTAATCCACGCCCAGCACACAGCCGACGCGCAGCTGGGTGGTGGCCGCCATCGTCCACGGCTGATGCCGATGCACCGGCGGCACCCGATCCAGTTCCGGTACCCACTGGCAGATGAAGTCGCCGTTGGGGTCATGGTCCTGACCCTGCTTGATCGGGTTGTAGATCCGGATCGTGTTGATGCCCGTGGTACCCGACTGCATCTGACACTGGCTCCAGTGAATGCCCGGTTCGTAGTCGACGAACAGGCGCGCCAGCCGCATCCCACTCTCGCGCCAGGGCAACCAGAGGTGATAACTGGCCACCGACATCAGCATCGCCCGCATGCGGAAGTTGATCCAGCCGGTGGCGATCAGGGCCCGCATGCAGGCATCCACGAACGGCAAGCCGGTGCGCCCTTCAGCCCAGGCCTCCAGGCGCTCGGGATCGCTGCTGCGCAGACCGGCGGTGAGCGGATGGAGCTCGCAGAACTCAAGATCCGGCTGGCTTTCCAGCTTCTGGATGAAGTGGCAGTGCCAGTGCAGCCGCTCCTCGAAGCCCAGCCGCCGGCCCGGATATCGGCGGTTCGCCTGCACCACCTCCCGCAGCGACACAGTGCCCCAGGCCAGATGGGGGGAGAGCCGGGAGCAGCTGCGGAAGGCCGTGCGCGGGCTGGAGAGCTCGCGGTGATAACGGGCGCCGCGCTCGCTCAGGAAGCTCTCGAGAACGACCAGCCCCTCCTGCCGGCCTCCAAGCTGCCGGCCTGGGCAGGGATCGGGTGCCAGTCCCAGATCGGAGGCCGAGGGAATCGGGCCGGGGTCGAGATCGCCCAGGGGCTGCAGTGCCTCCGGTGCAGGGCTGAGCAAGCCGGCCATGCGCTCCTCCCAGCGGCGCGCCCAGCCGTTGCGGCTGCGCAGGCGACGGATCACCCCGGTCTGGGGACTCTCGGTCCAGGTGATGCCATGGTGGCGCGCCCAGAGGGCCACACGCCTGTCGCGGTCGTAGGTCCAGCCGTTGCCGGTTTCCTCATGGCTCCAGAGGCCCGCGACGCCGAAGTGCCGCCGGGCTCGCTCCAGTACCGCCTCCACCCTGCCGGTCCGCACCACAAGCGGCTGGCCGAGCTCCGCCAGGGCCCGCCGAAGGTCCTCCAGGCTCTCGGAGCAGAAGGCCCACTGCCGAGCCGAGGCATCGGGCTGCTGCCACAGCTCAGGCTCCACCACCACCAGGGGCAGCACGGGCCCAAGCCGACTGGCCTGCAACAGCGGCTGGTGGTCCACCACCCGCAGGTCCCGCTTGAACCAGACGATCTGCACCGGGCCCATGGCCGCGACCCTAGAAGGCACGCGGCCGGGCGCGGCTGGCTCTGGCGCCCCGTAGACCGCCTGGAATCGCGACACATTCCGGCTGCTCTGGCCTGAAGTGATCTCCGCGCCGATCGAGGTACCGCTTCAGACGGATGGAAGGGGCCATGTGAACGGCTTCGTCAATGACGGCTACGCCTTCCGGTGTGTGGGGGTCTGGTTCACCCAGTGGCGCAGGACGGATCCCCGTATCGCCGGGCACCCGCAGAAAACGGTGATCGGTCCAAGGATGGAGTTGGAAAACAGAGATATCCCCGTCATGCGCGAGATCGTGTTTCGCGTGATCAGCGAGCGACCAGGCCACCTGGAGGCCAGGGCCGAACATCAGCCCATCACCATCACCGCCCCCTCCCTCGAAGAACTGCACCATGAGGCCCGCGAGGCCCTGATTGAGCACCTGGGCCCCATCCACGTGGCCTATCGCGCCCGCATCCGCCGCCCCGAGGCCGACCCCCAGGCCGTTCGCCACGCCATCCGGGGCCTCGGCCATCGGCCTGTCCCCTGCTGCTGACCCCCTTGCCTGATGCCGCTCCCAAATCCAGCGACGACGTTCTGCACGTCTGGTTTGAGGAGACCGAGCCGCGCCAGTGGTTCAGCAAGGATCCTGCCTTCGATCGGTGGCTGCGGGATCGTTTCATCGTCCTGACCCGCCTGGCCGTCGCCGCTGAGCTGACCTCCTGGGGGGAGGCTCCCTCAAGCGGCCTGGCCCTGGCGCTGCTGCTGGATCAGTTCCCCCGTCAGATCTGGCGCGACACCGCCATGGCCTTCGCGGGGGATGCCCAGGCCCTCGCCCTCAGCCTGGCGGCGATGGAACGTGGCTGGATCGAGGCCGAAGCCGATCAGGCCCGACGCCAGTTCTGGCTGATGCCGCGGATGCACAGCGAAGACCTGGCCATCCAGGACGCGGCGATCCCCCTCTTCGAGCGGTTCACCGATCCCCGCACCACCGCCTTCGCCGCCCGCCACCGCGACGTGATCGCCCGCTTCGGTCGTTTCCCGCACCGCAATGCCATTCTCGGCCGGGTGTGCACCGCTGAGGAACTGGCCTTCCTGCAGACCCCCGGCTCAGGCTTCTGAGCCCTGCAGCCCTGCGGCACCACGTCCTGACAGTGCCGGTGCGCGTGGCTACAGCAGGAACAGTGAGGTCTGGATTCATGCACACTAACACCCCCAATGCACCATCCAGCCATGCGGCTCGCCATGACGGGATGGAGAGCGGGCACACCAGCGATCCCTACCTACAGCGCCACAAGCCGTCCGAACCCAGCACCTGTCCGGATTGCCAGGCCAGCTATCACGACGGTCGCTGGAGCTGGGACGCACCCCAGCCCGGTGCTGCCACCCACCGTTGCCCGGCCTGCGAGCGCATCAGGGATCAGGCGCCAGGAGGTGAACTCAGTCTCTCCGGCGGCTTCCTGGCGGCGCACGCCGAGGAGGTGATGCGGCTGGTCAACAACACCGAGCTGCACATCCGCCAGGAGCATCCGCTGGAGCGCCTGATCGACACCAGCGGCGATCCGGCCAGTGGTGAAGTGCTGCTGCGCTTCACCGGCATCCACGCCACCCATGGGGTGGCGGAGGCCCTGGTGCATGCCTTCTCGGGAGCACTGGACGCGCCCTACCCGGAGGCCGGCGCCCCGATGCGCGCCCGTTGGCAGCGCGATTGAGGGGTGCTCCACACAGACAAGGCTGTCTGTTCGAGGGGTCACAGTGGTCTGCGGTGGCTCAGCATCCTCCGGATGCCCTTTCTCTGTGAGCCCCCCAGGTCTGGAAGCCGTCCTGGCTTGAGGCTTTACAGCCCCTCAAAACGCACGTTGAGATTCAGCTTGCCCGGACCGATCGCGGTGGACTGCAGCACCAGAGCGGCTGCTTTGCCGTCGGGGGTTCCATCAACCTTGGTGCCGCTGGGCGGATCCATCACCAGGTTGAAGCCCCAGGCACCGCTCACGGTGTTGATCGTGCGTTCGGTGTAGCCCTGCTGGGTCAACGCGGCCTTCACTTTGGCCAGCAGCTGCTCAGGCGCCCCACCCAGCTGCGTGTTGAGGCTGGTCTGGCCGATCGCGTTGGCCGCGAACAGGGAAGGAGCTGGCTTGGGAAGCGGCAGCTTCAGTTCCTTGAGCAGGGCCGCTGCCGGTGCAGCCAAGGCGGCTGAGGCACTGATCATGAGCAGCGCCATGGTCGCCACGGGAGTCCAGACGAAACGCATCGGTGGGCACCACAGGGGTATCAGGAGGCTAGGTCCCCCCCTGAGTCAGCACTCACCCCTCCAGGGCACGGCCCAGTTCCTGCCTGGCTGCCGCCAAAGCCTCCTCCAGGGCCGATCCATCCCGACCGCCTGCCTGGGCCAGGTTCGGCCGGCCCCCGCCACCTCCGCCGCATCGCCTGGCCACGCCACCGATGAACCTGCCGGCCTGCTGCCCCTGGGCGATCACCGCCGGGCCAAAAGCTGCCACCAGAACCACCTTGCCCAAATCGGACGGATCGGGCAGCCCCCCCAGCACAACGGCAGCACCCGGGCCCAGGTGATCCGCAAGCTGTTGGGCAGAGCTCTGCAGACCCCCTCCTTCCACGCCATCCAGGCGCGCCACCAGCAGCTGGAAGGGGTGGCCGTCGCGGGCCACCCCAACCGCCACCGCCTGCCCCGCCAGCGCCGCTGATTTCGCCAGGGCCAGCTCCTGGCGTGCAGCCGCCAGGGCCTTGGTCACGCCCTTCAGCTCCTCCTGCAGGGCACTGACCCGCTCGACGATCTCGCCGGGCTGGGCTTTGAAGCGATCCCCCAGGGCCTTCACCACCGCCTCCCGCTCCTGCAGGTAGGCCAGCACCGCCGGCCCCGCCACCGCCTCGATGCGGCGAATGCCGGCCGCCACCCCGGACTCGGCCACGATCTTGAACAGGCCGATCTCGGCGGTGTTGGCCACATGGGTGCCACCGCACAGCTCCATCGACACACCGGGCACATCCACCACCCGCACCACAGCGGCGTACTTCTCCCCGAACATCGCCACGGCACCGGCGGCCCTGGCCCTCTCGATGTCCATCTCCTGCACCTCGAGAGTGTGGGCATCGGCGATCCAGCCGTTGATCAGCGCCTCGATCTGCTCCAGCTCCGCGGAGGTCACCGCCCGGGGGCAGTGAAAATCGAAGCGCAGCCGATCGAAGTCGACCAGGGAACCGGCCTGGGCAATGCCGGGATCGACCACCTGTTTGAGGGCCGCCTGCAGCAGATGGGTGGCGGTGTGGTTCGCCTGGGCTCGGCGGCGGCAGGCGCGATCCACCTGGGCCGTCACCAGATCGCCGATCGCCAGGCTGCCCCGCTCGATGCGGCCCTGATGCACGAACACGCTGCGGTTGCGCGACACCCCATCGATCTGCACGATCAGGCCCGCCCCATCGGCACCGCCGCCCAGGAGCAGGCCGCGGTCGCCCACCTGGCCGCCGCCCTCGCCATAGAACGGCGTGGTATCGAGCACCAGCTGCACGCTGTCGCCCGCCACGGCCCGCTCGGCCGGCTCGCCGTTCACCACCAGGGCCAGCACGCAGCTGGGGTGCTCCAGGGCCTCATAGCCCTGGAAGGCCGTGGCTTCCAGCTCCGCCGCCATCTGCTCAATGGCACCCTGCAGGGTGAGATCCAGGCTCACCGCCGCGGCCTTGGCCCGCTGGCGCTGCTGCTCCATCGCCGCCTCGAAGCCGGCCAGATCCACCGTGATCCCGTGCTCCTCGGCGATCTCCTCGGTGAGTTCCAGGGGGAAGCCGTAGGTGTCGTAGAGCTCGAAGGCCTGCTCGCCACTGATCTGCTTGGGCCTGGCGGCGAGCACCTCGGCCAGCAGCTTCTCGCCCCGCTCCAGGGTTTCCAGAAAGCGGGCCTCCTCGCGGGCCAGTTCAGCCAGGATCACCTGGCGCCGCTCCTGCAGCTGGGGGTAGGCCGTCTCCATCAGGGCGATCGACGCCTCGCCCATGCGGGCCAGAAACGGCTGATCGATGCCCACCAGCCGGCCATGGCGCACCACGCGGCGCAGCAACCGCCGCAGGATGTAGCCGCGGCCCAGGTTGCTGGCGGTGACGCCATCACCGATCAACTGGGTGATGGCACGGCTGTGGTCGCCGATCACCTTCAGGCTCGTCTGGCCCTTCGTGTCTAGGGCGCGGTAATCGACCCCGGCCAGGCCGGCGGCCGTCTCGATCAGGGGATAGATGAGGTCGGTTTCGTAGTTATTGGCAACCCCCTGCAGGATCTGGGCCATGCGCTCCAGGCCCAGGCCGGTGTCGATGCTGCGGTTGGCCAGCGGCGTGAGGCTGCCCTCCGCGTCGCGGTTGTACTGCATGAACACCAGGTTGTAGAACTCGATGAAGCGGCTGTCGTCTTCGAGGTCGATGCCGTCGTCACCCAGTTCAGGCTTGAAGTCGTAGTAGATCTCCGAGCAGGGGCCGCAGGGGCCGGTGGGGCCGGAGGCCCAGAAGTTGTCGGCCTCATCCATGCGGATGATCCGCTTCGGGTTCACCCCCACCACGTCGCGCCAGATCGCCTCGGCTTCGTCGTCGTCGCGGAAGACGCTCACCACCAGGTTCCGCGGCGAGAGACCGAACACCTGGGTGGAGAGCTCCCAGGCCCACTGGATCGCCTCCGGCTTGAAGTAATCGCCGAAGGAGAAGTTGCCAAGCATCTCGAAGAAGGTGTGGTGCCGCGCCGTGCGGCCCACGTTCTCGATGTCGTTGGTGCGGATGCACTTCTGGCTGCTGGTGGCCCGTGGAGCCGGCCGTTCCACCTGGCCGAGAAACACCGGCTTGAACGGCAGCATGCCGGCGATGGTGAGCAGCACCGTGGGATCGTCTGGAATCAGCGAGGCGCTGGCCGTGCGCTGATGCCCGCGCTGCTCGTAGAAGTCCAGAAAGGCCGCCCGGATCTCTGCGCCGCTGCGGGGCCGTCCGGTGGAGGATCCGCTGGCAGCGGAACGGTCGGAGGCGGCGGCCATGGCCCTGCGATGCGAAGGAACGCTGAACAAGGCATGATCGCCCAGCGCAGGTCATCGCTTCCTTGCCGTTGTCCCTGGCCACCTCTGGCAGTCGTTCACAGCTGCGGCTGCAGTCGCTCGGCTGGGCCCTGCTGTCGGCCGGCAGCGCCGCTGCGCTGGGATTGCCGTTCGGCCTGGAACCGGCCCTGCGATCGGCCGGCTGTGGCTTCTTCTATGGCCTGCTCGCCTTCCATCTGCAGCGGGTCGATCCCGACGACTCCCACCTGCAGGCCGGCCTGGTGGGGGCGGTGTGCGGCATCCGCAGCCTGGGCGCCGCCCTGCCCCTGAGCCACTCCCTGCCGGAGGCGATCGCGGCCGTCAGCCAGGGGCAACTGGGGGCCGTACTGCCATCGATGATGATGGAGGTGATCCGTGGGTGGTTGCCGCTCTGGCTGCCACTGGTGGGCAGTGCCCTGCTGCTGCGCGGACTCCAACGTCTCCTGCCCGCTCTGCGGCCCTGATCTGCGGCACGGCCGTCTCTCCCTGCCATGAGCCTGCTGCACGCCACCTGGCTGTTTCCCCTGGAGGGATCCCCTGTTCCCCCTGGAGTTCCGACCCGGGGACGGCTGCTGCTCTGGGCCGATACCTGGCGCGTGGCCAAGGCTGTCCAACCCGCCGCTGAAGCCCCCGAACACCCGCTCACCCTCAACTGGGACGACCTGGCCACCTGGCTGCAGGACAACGACTTCTGGTCCGAAGCGGTCCGGCCGGCCAGCGCCACCCTCACCTTGCCGAGCCGGCGCCAGGGGGCCCGCGGCCGCCGCAAGAGCGAGGAGGAGGGCTGGAGCGGGCTGCCGCTGCAAGCCGGCGAACCGATTCCGAAGCAGGTGGAGTGGTGGCCCTGGCAGGTGGAGGGTCTGGCCCTCGATGCCACCGCCGCCGCCGAGTGGCTCAGTGCCCTGCCGCTGTCGGGCCAGCATCCCGAAATGGCCGATGAACTGCGCTGGTGGAGCCACCTGCAGCGCTGGTCGCTCAGCCTGATCGCCCGTGGCCGCTGGCTGCCCCAGGTGGAGGGCGACATGGCGCGCTGGCTGCCCCTGCTCAACCGCGAGGACGACCGGCGCCGCCTCGAGGAACTGGCCAGCCGTCTGCCGCAGGTGGCCACCTGTGCCATGGCGGACACGGCCCTGGCCTGTCGCCGGCCCGGCAGTGGGCGCCTGCGGGTGGCCAGCCTGCTGGAGGCCCTGCTCGATGGGCAGCTGCGCAGCGGCTTCACCCCCGCCAGCGACGGGCTGGATCCGCTGCTGCTGGCCTGGCAGAAGGCCCTGGGCCCGGGCAGCGGCGCCGTGGACCTCGACGGCGAAGCCATCGAGCGCCTCGAGGTGGCCACCCACCACTGGCGCGAAGCCGTGGCCGGCCAGGTGGCACCGGCCCGGGCCTGCCTGGAACTGTTCACCCCGGCGGAGGGAGAGGAGCTCTGGGAGCTGCGCTTCTCCCTGCAGGCGGAGGTGGATCCAAGCCTCCGATTGCCTGCCGGCGCGGTCTGGGCCGCTGGCGACCGCCCCCTGCAGCTGGGTGAGATCCCGGTACCACAACCCGGCGAGCTGCTGCTGGAGGGGCTAGGCCGCGCCCTGCAGGTGTTTGATCCAATCGAACGGGGTCTGGATGAGGCCACCCCCGAAACGATGCAGCTCACCCCGGCGGAAGCCTTCGTGCTGGTGCGCACCGCCGCCGACCGCCTGCGGGACGTGGGGGTGGGGGTGGTGCTGCCGGCCAGCCTCAGCGGTGGCCTCGCCAGCCGGCTGGGCCTCTCGATCGAGGCGGAGCTGCCCGGCAAATCGCGGGGCTTCACCCTCGGCGAGGGGCTCGAATGGAAGTGGGAGCTGATGATCGGCGGTGTCACGCTCGGCCTGAGGGATCTGGAGCGCCTCACGGCCAAGCGCAGCCCGCTGGTGCAGCACAAGGGCGCCTGGATCGAACTGCGCCCCAGCGACCTCAGGAATGCCGAACGCTTCTGCGCCGCGGATCCGGCCCTCAGCCTCGACGACGCCCTGCGCCTCACCGCCACGGATGGCGACACGCTGATGCGGCTGCCGGTGCACCGCTTCGAGCCGGGCCCACGGCTGAAGGCGGTGCTGGAGCAGTACCACCAGCAGAAGGCGCCGGACCCGCTGCCGGCGCCGGAGGGCTTCGCCGGTCAGCTGCGGCCGTACCAGGAACGGGGCCTGGGCTGGCTCGCCTTCCTGCATCGCTTCGATCAGGGCGCCTGCCTGGCGGACGACATGGGTCTGGGCAAGACCATCCAGCTGCTGGCCTTCCTGCAGCACCTCAAGGCGGAACAGGAGCTGAAGCGGCCCGTGCTGCTGGTGGCACCCACCTCGGTGCTGACCAACTGGAAACGGGAGGCCGCCGCCTTCACCCCGGAACTGGAGGTGCGGGAGCACTACGGCCCGCGCCGCCCCTCCAGCCCAGCGGCCCTGAAGAAGGCCCTGCAGGGCGTCGATCTGGTGCTCACCAGCTACGGGCTGCTGCAACGCGACAGCGAGCTGCTGGAGACCCTCGACTGGCAGGGCATGGTGATCGATGAGGCCCAGGCGATCAAGAATCCAAACGCCAAACAGAGCCAGGCGGCCCGCGATCTGGCCCGTCCGGGCAAGATGGGTCGCTTCCGCATCGCCCTCACCGGCACTCCGGTGGAAAACCGCGTCAGCGAGCTCTGGGCCCTGATGGATTTTCTCAACCCCCTGGTGCTGGGGGAGGAGGCCTTCTTCCGCCAGCGCTACCGGCTGCCGATCGAGCGTTATGGCGACATGGCCTCCCTGCGGGACCTGAAGGCACGCGTGGGGCCATTCATCCTGCGGCGCCTCAAGACCGACAAGTCGATCATTTCGGACCTGCCGGAGAAGGTGGAGCTGAACGAATGGGTGGGGCTGAGCAGCGAGCAGGCGAAGCTTTACCGCAAAACGGTGGACGACAGCCTCGAGGCGATCGCCCGCGCCCCCCTGGGCCAGAAGCACGGCCAGGTGCTGGCGCTGCTCACCCGCTTGAAGCAGATCTGCAACCACCCCGCCCTGGCCCTCAAGGAAGAGGGGGTCGACGGGCAGTTCGCAAGCCGCAGCGGCAAGGTGCAACGGCTGGAGGAGATTCTCGAGGAGGTGATCGAAGCCGGCGACCGCGCCCTGCTGTTCACCCAGTTCGCCGAATGGGGTCATCTGCTGCAGGCCCATCTGGAGCGGAAGTGGCGCCAGGATGTGCCCTTCCTCTATGGCAACACCAGCAAGGCGGAGCGCCAGGCGATGGTGGATCGCTTCCAGGAGGATCCCCGCGGACCGCAGCTGTTCCTGCTCTCCCTCAAGGCTGGCGGCGTGGGGCTCAACCTCACCCGCGCCAGCCACGTGTTTCATATTGATCGCTGGTGGAATCCCGCCGTGGAGAACCAGGCCACAGACCGCGCCTACCGCATCGGACAGCAGAATCGGGTGCTGGTGCACAAGTTCATCACCAGCGGCTCGGTGGAGGAAAAGATCGACCGCATGATCCGCGAGAAATCAAAAATGGCCGAGGAGATCGTGGGCTCCGGCGAAGACTGGCTCGGCGGCCTGGAGGTGGGACAGCTGCGCGAACTGGTGGCCCTGAGCGACGACGTCTGAGCCAGTACTCTCAACCGGCCACCCGCGCGATCATGGCCCGGTGGCGCGGCGAGCAGACGGAGCTGACGACCTCATCAAAACCGGCCTCGCGCAGTTCCTGTTCCAGGTCGAGCGCGAAATAGGCGTCCATGTAGGGCTCGGTGCTCTTGAGCAAGGTCATCACGAAAGCCGGCATGGTCTTGTAGGCGCCGCTGGCCGGATTCATGTCCATCAGCGCGAAGCTGCCACCGGGCCCCAGCAGCCGGCGTACTTCCCGGAAGATTCGCCGCGTGGCGCCCTGCGGCATCTCGTGGAACAGCAGAAAGGCCGAGACCAGATCGGCGCTGCGCTCCGCCAGCCCGGTGGCTTCCGGCAGGGCATGGATCCAGCGGGTCACCTTGGAGCCGCGTCGGGCGGCGTTGTAGGCGGCCAGGCTGAGGTAGTGGGGCGAGAAGTCGAGGCCAGTCACTTCTGCCGCCGGAAACGCCTGCTCCAGAGCGAAGCTGCTCAACCCGACGGTGGCATGCAGATCGAGGATGCGGGCCGGCGGCTGGGGGAGCTGGCTCAGCAGGACGGCGTGATAGCCCTCTCTCAGCGCCCGATCACTGGCGGGCCCGGCCTCTGGATAGAGGCTGGAGTGCACGGCATTGGAGGCCACCTCGAACTCGTAGGCCGCCTCCCAGCAGAGGTGGCCGGCGTCGTAGCCGTGAAACGAGGCGGTGTAGTTGGCGGGGTATGCGAGATCGTCGCGCTGGATCGACTGCCAAAGCGGCTGCCAGTCCTGCTGGCTCAACTCAGCCACGGTTTCCCGCCAGGGGATGCCGAGGCGCTCGGCCCGCTGGATCATCATCCGCCGCGCCTGCCCCTTGGCCAGAGCCCAGAGGGGCTTCACAGCTAGGGCCTGGCCCACCAGACGACTGGTGAGATCCGGCCTGCGGTCTTCGGTGGCGACACGCATGGGCAAGGGGATGGGCACGGATCCAGAACCTACCGCCCGCAATCAACCCTCCCACCAGTGGCCAGGCCAGCCAGCTCAGCGATCAGCAGGCCTGATCAACGCTTGGCAGGTGCGTCTGACCGAGCTAGCCAGTAGCAGGGAGCCAGGGGGAGTGATGGAGGAGAAACCAGTGACGCCCCACGCCGCCCCGATGCTCGACGAGGAGGGCCGTCTCACCTACATCGGCAACGACGGGCGGCGCTACGTGGTGCTCGGCTTTCCGCCCGACATTGACGACGCCACCACCGAACGGGTGATGGAATCCCTCCGAGGCAGCAGCGGCTTGTTCAACCGCATTGAACGACTGTGCCAATCCTGGCTGGCCCAGGTGAGCAGCCAGGATCTGCCAGAGCATGAAGCTCTGGTCCTGCTGCTCACCACGCTGGAAACCAGTCTGGAGGATGCCCTAGACGAGCCAGACGACGATCCTGACGGGTCTGCAAGCCCAGGTTGAGCCTGGTCAAGCCAGCGACAACACAGCAGCGTCCTCCAGGGTCGAACGCCCCCGCCGGCGGCCGAGGGGTTCGATCCAGTCTTCCCGGATGCTGTCGTGGTGCAGCTTGAACTGGGGCAGACGGCAGCCCAACTGAATGGTGCCGTCATCGAGCAGACGACCCAGTCGTAGAGCGGTGGCTTCCTCTACACGAGAGAAGGTGCTCTGCCGCGCGGTGACCCACGACAACTCTGACGGCGTGATCACGCCACTGGCGAGGGCCTCCAGGAACAGCTCCCCGAGAATCATGAGAGGAACGTAACAAGCTGGAAACATTCTGCCGCCTTCAGGGGCGCTCCGTGGCCCATCGTTGCCAGGAGAGAAACCGGAAAAACCAACCGCTGCCCTCGGGCAACCAAGGCAATCAAGCGTCCAGGCGGAGTCCACAACCCAGGCACACGAAAACGCCCCCGATCGCAGCCTTCAGGCTGCCATCGGAGGCGTCGTCGTGGAGCAAAGTTTGACCTGGCATCGAGCTATTTTCGCAGGAGGCTACCCTCCAACTATCGTTGCCGC
>NZ_JAYGID010000064.1:0-22602 GCF_034931685.1 Synechococcus sp. CCY9202 | reverse complement strand
GCCAGCGGCACGCGGGAGACCGGCAATGGCCGGCCTGCGGCCCCGGTGCGCTCCCCCGCCACCGGCGAGACCCCCCGCAAACTCGCCCCTGGCCTCAATCCACGCTATGTGTTCAACCGCTTCGTGGTGGGCCCCAACAGCCGCATGGCCCACGCGGCCGCCCTGGCGGTGGCGGAGGCACCGGGCCGGGAATTCAACCCCCTCTTCCTCTGCGGCGGCGTGGGCCTGGGCAAGACCCACCTGATGCAGGCGATCGGCCACTACCGCCTTGAGATCGACCCGGACGCGCGGGTGTTCTACGTCTCGACCGAGACCTTCACCAATGACCTGATCCAGGCGATCCGCAAGGACGGCATGCAGGCCTTTCGCGACCGCTACCGCGCCGCCGACCTGATCCTGGTGGACGACATCCAGTTCATCGAAGGCAAGGAATACACCCAGGAGGAGTTCTTCCACACTTTCAACGCCCTGCACGAGGCGGGGCGGCAGATCGTGATCGCCTCCGACCGTCCCCCCAGTCAGATTCCCAAGCTGCAGGAGCGCCTGATCTCCCGCTTCTCGATGGGGCTGATCGCCGACATCCAGGCCCCCGACCTGGAAACGCGCATGGCGATCCTGCACAAGAAAGCCGAGCAGGAACAGATGGCGCTGCCGCGCGATCTGATCCAGTACATCGCCGGCCGCTTCACCTCCAACATCCGCGAACTCGAGGGGGCCCTCACCAGGGCTGTGGCCTTCGCCTCGATCACCGGTCTGCCGATGACGGTGGAATCGGTAGCGCCGATGCTCGACCCCGGCGGCAACGATGTGGAGGTGACCCCACAGCAGGTGCTCGACAAGGTGGCCGAGGTCTTCGGCGTTCGCACCGAAGAAATGCTCAGCCCCAGCCGCAAACGGGCCGTGAGCCAGGCCCGCCAGGTGGGGATGTACCTGATGCGGCAGGGCACCAATCTGAGCCTGCCGCGCATCGGCGAAGCCTTCGGCGGCAAGGACCACTCCACAGTGATGTATGCGGTGGAGCAGGTGGAAAAGAAGCTTCACACCGATCCTGCCCTGGCCCGCCAGGTGCAACAGGTGCGAGACCTGCTGCAGATTGATTCGCGCAAACGCAAGTAAATTTCGCGCAAGCGCAGGCTGGGCTCAGCTGGTCAGCGGCCTGGAGGGATCGAGACCTTCCAGTTCACCGCAGAACACCCGGCTGGCGGTGATGTCGACGGCTTCGATCGTCATCAGATCGCGCTTGGTCACGCAGCTGCCCATGCGGGTGAACAGGCGATTGGCCTGGCGCATGCGGGCCCGATCGATGGCATTGCGGATCGAGCGGGCGTTGGCGAAGAACGGCAGCTGCATGCGTCGCTGGATGTACTCGGCGAAGGCCGCCGTGGCCTCGTCGCTGAAGCGGTAGTTCTCCGCCGCGAGTATGAGCTTGGCGATCGCCAGCAGTTCAGGGCCGCTGTAGTCGGGGAAATCAATATGATTGGCGACCCGCGAGGAGAGCCCGGGATTGGACTGGTAGAACACGTCCATGCGATCCTTGTAGCCAGCGAAGATCACCACCAGATCGTCGCGATTGGCTTCCATCACCTGCAGCAGGATCTCGATCGCTTCGGCGCCGTAGTCGCGCTCGTTCTCGGGACGGTACAGGTAGTACGCCTCATCGATGAACAGCACCCCACCCATCGCCTTCTTCAGCATCTCGCGCGTCTTCGGCGCCGTATGGCCGATGTACTGCCCCACCAGATCGTCACGGGTGGCGGTGACCACGTGTCCCTTGCGCACATAGCCGAGCCGATGCAGGATCTGGGACATCCGCTCCGCCACCGTGGTCTTGCCGGTTCCCGGTTGGCCGGTGAACGACATGTGCAGGCTGGGAGCCGCCGTCGCCAGGCCCACCTGGGTGCGGGCCCGCTCCACCACCAGCAGCGCCGCGATCTCACGGATCCGGGCCTTCACCGGCCTCAGCCCCACCAGGTCGTGATCAAGTTGCTCCAGCACCTCCTGCACACCCACCCCCTCGTAGGCCGCCTTCAGATCGACGCGGGTGAGATCGTGGCTCAGATCTGGCTGATCAGCCTCAGCGGAGGGTTCAACGGGCGCAGAGGATGGATCAGGCGCGGAAGAGGGATCAATCGAGGAGGGCATCGACAGCCGCGGCAAAGGATTCGTCGGCAGCGCCGATCGGGGCGTCGTCCTCCTCACTGCGCAACGTGAGGTTCACATAGGTGCGTCCGAAGCTGATATCCGGGAAGCGATTGCTGCTTTCGGAGAGCTCGTTCAACCGCTCCAGAAACACCCGGGTCGCCTCGTAGTCGTCGAACTCGATACGACGTTCGAGCCGTTCAGGGCGATTCCGTTTCGTCCAGGCCTGTTCCATGGTCTGACCCTAGATCAACTGCGGCTGCCATCCTCCGCTGCCGACTGGTCGCTCAGGCAGTCGGTGCGGGCATGGCTGAGTCGCTCCACCCAGGCCGCTGCGTAGGCACGATTGGCCTGCAGCTGCTGCTCATCGGTGCTGTGCAGCGGATGGGGAAAGGTGCCCTTGATCGCGGCATTGGTGACGCAGAACATCGCCTTCTGAAAACTGGCGCAGATCTTCACCCGCAAATCTCCCTCGCCGCGGCCCTGCTGCCGGTACCAATGATGCAGCGGTTCGGGCAGGTGGCGATACATGTCCTGCATCAGCAGGCTGGGCGGGATGCCCGCCCCCATGGTGGGAAGGGGATCGGCGTAGAGGGCGCCGTAGGCAAAGCGGCTCTGATCCGGCGAGATCTGCTGGGCCTGGGCGTTGAACGACACCGTGCCCAGAAAGGGCATGCCCCGCAGGAACACCGCCTCGACGTAGGGCACCGCCACATCGACCAGGAAGGTGAGCGCGGCCTCGGGCGGCAGCACCCAGAACCGCTGGCCCGCCACCTCCACCGCGTAGGTGATCGGCTGAGCTGCCGCTGCCACCAGCCCATCCATCAAGAAGTCCACCAGCTGGGCAATGGAACCCACCCGTCCATCGCGCTCGGCCCTGGCCAGATCAAGGAACAGGTCACTCATCACCCGCCAGAACTGACCCAGGGCATGGGTGGTGGCCGCCGAGCGGATCAGCTCGATCAGAAAGTCCGGAAACAGAGGATGGAGCAGACCCAGCAGCGGGTCCCGCCGGGTCTTGCAGCGGATGATGGCGGCGCAGCCCTGGCGGAAGGCGTCGGTGTCGAGATAGGCATCGAGGCCACCGGTGCCATGCCAGAACATCGCCTTCTGGCAGTACTCGGCATACTCGAAGTTGATGCGGTCGTGGTTGAGATGCCGCCAGATCCTGGCGAGGCTGGGATCACCATCAAGGAACTTGAAGATCGGCAGGGGATTGAGAAACTGCTTCTCCGCCTGGTACACCAGGTTGATGCTGTAGGCATCAAGCACTTCTCCATAGCTCTCCAGAACCCCCACCACTTCCAGCAGATGGGTGGGGCTCTCGGCCAGCAGGGTCTCGCCGGCCAGCAGGCGCCGTTCCAGTTCTGCCGCGGTAGGGATCGGAGCCTGGCGCGTCCGCGAGCGTCCGGGATTCAGGGACGCCATGGCAGAGCTGTTCATCAGGCGGGCCTCCCACTGATGGCCGTCACCAAGGCTGGTAACTGACTCATGGCCGTGGTGGCCTGCTCCGAGAGAAAGCCCAACCCCGATGGTGCCAGTCCGATCGCCACCACAAGAACCGTGAGCACCATGGCGGGCAGGTGACGGAGCAGGGGCACGGCCGGCAAGCAGATGTCGAGCGGCCCTCCGGGTTCAGGAGGGGTGACGGCCAGCCGGCCAAAGAAGGCACGGTTGACCAGCAACAGGAAATAGACGGCCGTCAGACCTGATCCCACCATCGAGGCCACTGTGGCCACGGGGAAGGTCGCCAGGCTGCCGCGAAACACCAGAAACTCAGAGATGAAGCCGGCCATGCCGGGCAGACCCGCGCTGGCCATCACCCCCACAATCATCAGCGAACCGGTCAAAGGCAGACCCCGCTCTGGGTTGAGCAGGCCCCGCAACACATCCAGGTCGCGGGTGCCGGTCGTGGTGTACACCTCGCCCACCAGCAGAAACAACAGGGCGGAGATGAGACCGTGGCTCACCATCTGGAATTCAGCCCCGAGCAGACTCACGGGCGTGGCCGCCGCGGCCGCGAGCAGCACATAGCCCATGTGCCCCACGGAGCTGTAGGCCACCATCCGTTTCATGTCCCGCTGGGCGATCGCCGCCAGGGAGCCATACAACACCGAGATCGCCGCCCAGATGGCCAGCCAGGGGGCCGCCACAGCCCACGCCTCCGGGAACAGTCCCAGGCAGAAGCGCAGCAGCCCATAGGTGCCGAGCTTGAGCAGCACCCCGGCCAGCAACACCGACACCGGCGTCGACGCCTCGGTGTGGGCATCCGGCAGCCAGGTGTGAAAGGGAACCAGCGGGATCTTGATGCCGAAACCCACCAACAGAGCACCCAGCAGCAGGAGCTGGGTTCCCATAGCCAGCTGGCCGCCGAGCACGGGGGTGAGGCTGAAGTCCACCTCGCCGGTGACCAGCGCCAGGCCCAGAAAAGCGGCGAGGATCAATCCGCCGGACACCGCCGTGAAGATCAGGAACTTGGTGGCCGCATAGGCGCGACGGGCTCCACCCCAGACCGAGATCAGCAACCACAGCGGAATCAGCTCCAGTTCGTAGAAAAGGAAAAAGAGCAGCAGATTCAGCGAGAGGAAGGCTCCGTTCACGGCGCCGCTGATCACCAGCAGCAGGGCGAAATACAAACGCGGCCGCTGGGTCACCGTGGTGGAGGCATAGGCCGAAACCAGGGTGAGGCCGGCATTGACCAGCACCAGCGGCAGGGAGAGTCCATCCACGCCGAGGCGATACTCCAGCCCCAGACTCTCGATCCAGGGGATCGTTTCCTGCAGCTGCATCCCGCCGAAGGAGGGATCGAACGGCAGCAGCAGACGCAGGCTCCAGGCCAGCTGCAACACGAGCAGGGCCAGGGCGGCGCGGCGAACCTTCTCGAGAGAGAGCTCACCCGGCCAGAGCATCAGGCCCAGAGCACCGAGAAAGGGAATGGCGAGAAGGGCACTCAGCATCGATCGATCCTCAGGCGATGAACCAGTTCAGGGAGGCCAGCAGGAGCAGGATCGCCACCAGGGCCGTGAGCACGTAGGTCTGCATGCGGCCGCTCACGGCCAGCCGCAGACTGCCGGCCGCAGCCATCGAGAGGCTGCCGACACGATCGACCAGCACATTCACCACGGCTGCATCGAAACCATTGGTGAGCCGCGAAAGGGCCGCCACGAAGGCCACGATCGTGGCGCGATAGATGCGGTCGGTATAGAAGTCGAAGGCCAGGAGATCCTGCAGAGTGCGCAGCGGCTTGAACAGGGAGCGTGACCAGGCCTTGTTCAGCGGCACCACGGCCGCGGAGACAACCCCGATCAGACCGGAGCCCATCACCAGGAGCGCCACCCCAGGGGAGAAGGAGGCGATGCCGGGGACCGGATCGATGCGGGCCATGATCCAGGGCATCAACCCCACCAGCACCGTGAGGCTCACCATCGGCAGAGCCATCAGCCAGATCACCTCCGGTGCCCGCCGTGTCTTGGGCTGAGCATCCCCGAGGAAGACCTGGCGGTACACACGGGTGAGGTTGAACAGGGTGAGCAGGTTGGTGAGCAGCACCACCAGAGCGAAGAATCGGTGCTCGGCACTGAAGGCCTGCACCAGCAAGCCGAAGCACCAGAAGCAGCCCAGGGGTAACAGGCCGGTGACCCCGGCCGCCGCCATCAGGAAGGCGCCGGTGGTGGCGGGCATGCGTCGGCCCAGGCCACCGAGTTCAGTCAGGTCCTGACAGTTGGTGGTGGCGATGATGCTGCCCACGCTCATGAACAGCAGGGCCTTGGCCAGACCGTGGGCGAACAGCAACAGCAGGGCGATACCCGGCTGCTGCAGGGCGATGGCCACGAACACCAGGCCGAGGTAGGAGGTGGTGGAATAGGAAAAGGCCCGCTTCAGATCCACCTGGGCGATCGCCACCAGGGCACCGCCCACCGCACTGATGGCGCCCACAGCCAGGAGCACATCGGTGGCCACCGGAGAGATCAGCAACAGCGGCATCAGCTTCAGCAGCACGATGGCACCGCAGGTCACCACCACGGAATTACGCAGAATCGAGGCCGGGTTGGGCCCCTCCATCGCCTCATCCAGCCAGAGATGCATCGGGAACTGGGCACACTTGCCCATGGGCCCGGCAATCAGGCCCAGGCCCAGCAGGGTTCCGGCCAGGGGTGTGAGCGGAGCACTGGCGGCCCAGGCATAGAGCTCAGTGAACTCGGTCTGACCCGACCAGGCCGACAGGGCAACCACACCCATCAGCAACAGCACGTCGCCGACCCGCTTGGTCAGAAACGCATCCCGGGCCGCCGTGACCACCAGGGGCTGGGCGTACCAGAACCCCACCAGCAGATAGGTGGACAGGGTGAGCATCTCCAGCAGGAAATAGCTCATGAACAGGCTGCTGCTCAGCACCACCCCGGACATCGCGCCTTCGAAGAATCCCACCAGCGCATAGAAGCGGGCCAAGGACCACTCCTTGTCGAGATAGCCCAGGGCAAAAACCTGGCCCAGCAGGCTGAGGCCAGTGACCAGCTCAAGAGCGGCCAGATTGGTGAGCGAGAGATCAAAACCGATCGAGAGATTCAGGTCGGCGGCGTGGAACCAGGGGATCTCAAGGTGATGGGGGCCAATCAGCCAGACCTGACGCAGCACCAGGCTGCCGTGCAGAAAGGCCAACAAGGTGACCAGAAGATTGAGATAGGCCGCAGGTCGCGGTCCATTGCGCTTGATCCAGCCGCTGGACCAGGGCAGGGAGAGCAGCACCCCGCTGAAGCCATACAGCGGGATCAACCAGGCCAGCTGCATGGACAGGGGCAGGTTGTACAGGGGAAGTTCGGCGACCAAGGCAGCAGATGGACGGCATCGAGGCTGGACGTCCAGCGCCGGATTTAGAAGCTGGCGCGATGACGGGAATAGTCGTAACGGATCGCGGCGGGGATGGCAGGGGGCTGTGAAACCACCGCCAGCTGCCGCAGCCAGCCATTCAGCTCTTCGCCGTGATGCTGTTCCTCCTTCCAGAGCGCCCGGAAGAATTCGGCATTTTCTTCATCACCGATCAGCACGCAAAAGCGAACGGCCTCGGCGTAGTGGTTGATCAGATCGTGCTCCAGCACGCTATTCAGCCGCAGCAGACCGACCAGATCCGGCGCATGGGTGACAGCGCGCAGCTGGGAGGCCGCAGGGGCCACCCGCAGACGCAGCATCTGCTGCACGATGCGCTCGGCATGCTGCATTTCCTCCACGGTCTCGCGGCGAAAACGCTCCGCAGCCTCTGCATCTCCCCAGAGCTCCACAAGGGAGGCCTGGGTCATGTACTGCTGCACGGCGGAGAGCTCAAGGCTCAGGGCGCGCCCAAGATAACCGAGGACGCGGGGATGGGCGGCTTCGTCCATAAGAATCAGAGGCGACGGGTGACGCCGGTGCAAACCAGGGCGGGCTCGACCTCGCCATGGGGACGGGCAATGATGTGGGCTGCCACCAGGCCGTCACCGACACGCTCACAGGCATCGGCACCGGCCCGGACCGCGGCGTTCACAGCCCCGGTTTCGCCACGCACCATCACGGTGACGTAGCCACCACCGACGAATTCCCGTGAGATCAGGGTGACTTCCGCGGCCTTGGTCATGGCGTCGGCGGCTTCGATCGCGGGGACCAGGCCACGCGTCTCGATCATGCCAAGGGCGATGCCCTGTACGGAGGAAGCCATCGGAAAGGAAGGAGAAGCGGAACGGTTGGGAGGGGTGAGGCTGGAGGAGCCGCCGCCCGTGGCAGCGGAGGCAGCGGCACGACCGGAACCAGAAGCCCGGCCAGTGGAGGCACGGCTGGCGGCGGGGCGGGTCGCAGCCGAGCGGCTGACGGCCCGGGTGGTGGAGGTGCGAGCCATGGCGGTACGGGAAGAAGGGACGCGGGCAGCGGCAGTGGAGCGAGCGCTGCTGCGCTTCGCCGGAGTGGTGGGGGCAGCCGTCAGTGAACTGGCGGCAGGGGGATCAGTGGTCGAAGGGGTGGGCAGGGCCTTGGGTGAGGTGGAGCCCTTGGACTCAGTGGAGGCCATGGGCGCCGTCGCGCTGACCACGGCCTCCGCAGGAGCGGGGGCAGGGGCCTCTGCAGCGGGAGTGACGGCAGGGGCTGTCTCCGCAGACGGGGCCGGGGTGGATCCGGCGGCGGGGCTGGGCGTCGGGGTGGCCATGGTCAGGGAGGGGGTGGCGGGAGGTGGCGAACGGAACGGGCGTTAAGGGCGGGCTGGCGCGTAGGCCCGGTTGAGCGTCAGCCGTCCGGCTCCCAGAAGTCGATGATTCCACCGATGGTGAGATCGGTGAACAGGCTGGCGTCACCTGTGGCATGGCGGGCAGCGGAGCCACTGGCGGTGAAGACCCAGTTGCCAGTGGCGGCCCCGACGGGATCCACAGCGACACTGAGCTTGCCCTTCGGAGTCCGAAGCACACGAAGGTTCTGGTGGGCGAAGCCTTCGACCCGTTGGGTGCAGACCAGTGAACCCATCACCTGCATGATCTCCATTACTTACTCCCCCCTGACGCCATCGCCTTGGCGGCATCGGGATCCCAGTGATCGATGATGCCCACGATCGTGAGATCACTCGGGTACGACTTGCTGCCTGCCGCCTCGCGGGCCGCCGAGCTGCCCACACAGATCACCCAATCGCCGGGAATGCAGCCAACGGCATCCACAGCAACCTTCTGGGTACTGCCATCCAGCACCACCTGAAGATGCTTGTGCTCGAAGTCGGGAATGCGGTTGGTCGAAACCAGCGGCTTCAACACCTTGCAGATCAACATGTCAGTGTCCTCCTCCGCTGGCAAAGCTGATCGTGGATCCGATCGTCTCCGCTGGTGCGTGGCGATCCTGATCGCGAATCGTCAGCAACACGTGCAGGAGCCCTTCACGACAGAGTTCGCCGTAGCGCGACTCAATCGCCTGCTGGACCCGCCGGCAATGGCGCTCAGCCCGGTCACGGGCACCGGGGACCTGGCCGTTGTAGTCGAATCGCACCACCACCGGCACCGGCAGACCACGGGACACATTGAGACCTTTGAAGATCTTCACCCCCACGTCGAGGTCCGGGGCGCCCTCTTCAACGGTATCCATATAGGCGAAGTAGGTGAGGTTGCGCAGGTGCACCTCCTTGAACCCGATGCCGACTCCAATGAACCGCTCGGCATGGCCAGCATCGCTGTAGTGACCACCATGGAACTGGCGGACGTAATCAATCTGGGAGAGGTTGTGCTCCAGCAGTCTGCTGATCAGACGCACCATGCCGGGATCCGGCGTGCTGGCAGCAGCCTGCTGAACCAGCGCCAGGATCCGGTCGCGAGCCAGCTCGGCACTGAGCCCCGCGGTGGCCTCATACACCTCGCGGGCATCGAGCCAACGCTCGAGATTGGTGCTGCCATCCAGGCCCGGAACGTGAACCCTCAGGGCATCGGTGTCGGTATCGATCCCCAGCAGCAGCAGGTCCACCGAGGCGCCGCAACAGAAGCTGTTCTCCACGGCCTGCTGGAAATCCTTGAGGCGACTGAGACCACAACCGGCCGCCAAAGCATCGTCGCTGCCGTGGGCCGCACAACCCTCATGGCTGGGATCGAGGGAGCTGAAGTGGTAGAGCACCACTTTGAGATAGCGGGTATCGGCATGGGCCGGATTGGGCAGGCCCTCCCGATAGCGGCGGTGCTCGGTCTTCACCCAGCGACTCACCGTGTTCTCGACATCAAAGAGAGCACCCGCGTGGGGACGACGCCGCACCGAGCCGAAGGGCAACCGCAGGGCATAGGCGATGGCATGGGCCAGACGACCATCGGCGCAGGGCGTGATGTCGAGCAGGTGAAAGCCGCAGTCGAGCAGAAAAGCATCGAAGGATTCCACCGTGGCTGAGCCTGGTCTGCCCTGGAGCGGATCCCGCTCGAAGAAACTGGCGCTGGTCTGCTCGTAGGTCTCGAACACGCACCAGGCGAACAGGGTGCGCATGTCCAGCTGCGTCACCCAGGCTGTCTCCAGGATCGGCTGGGGCAGCTCGAAACCAAGCTCGGCCCGGGCCAGCTCCTGTGCCCGTGGGATGAAGTCGTCCTCATGCTGCAAGGCGGAAAGGCGCTTGAGCACAGGCACGAGCCGATCAAAGGCGCCCTTGACCTGGGCGTCGTAGGTCTGCAAGGCCGCGTTGGCCCGGCTGTCGGTCAGGGGATGGAGCCTCACGGAGGCGGAAGCCGAGGATCGGCGCGACCGCCAGGCGTCAAGGCCGGCAGCGGCAGCACCGAGACCAGGGGATTCATTCCTCTGAGTCAGCTCAGGAGTCCGACGGACCCGGGCACGACGGCCTGTGTCCCAGGGGTTGGCGGCTGGATCAACACCGTCCTCGGAGACGCTGGTGGCGGTGGTGATCTCAGGCTCTAGCAGGCGCCCACGCAACCTCTGGACGGAGCGGCGCAGCTCATCGGGGCTGGGGGCCGCAGGGCGGCGGCGCTGGGCCGGGGCGCCCTGGGGAGTACGCGCCACTGGAGAAACCGGACGGCGTGGCATCAGATCAGCCGCGGGCCCCGCCGGACACGGTCACCAGAGAGCCACGATCGGTGTTTCCACTCGATCCGGTCACCCGGCTCACCGGAGCCGGAACGGCTTCGTTGCGCTTGGCCTCGTAGGTGGGCATGGCCGTCATCGGGCCAGGACGGCTGGGGTTGCGTTGACGGGCAGACGCTCCCTCCGTACCCGTGACCCTCTCGCCACGATCCCAGTCGTCGCCAGTGATCTTCAGGCCAGCGGAGATGCCTTCGCCGGTGACACGCGACACGGGTCGCTCAGGAGCGGACGCAGGGCGCACATCCTCATCGACGCTGATCGGTGCCCGACCTCGGGCCGAGATCCGATCGAAGGCAGAGGAACCGCTGCCATGGCGGTCAAAGCGGAACTGCTCAGTGCCGGTCACCTTGCCGGAGGCCATGTCAAACGGACCGGTGATGCGGTTGCCCTGTTCGTAACTGGTGCCGGTCACAGCCCCGGATTTCTGACGCTCACTCTGGGCCGCGCGGGCCGGAGACTGGATGCTGAACTGCTCCCAGGGCTGGGAATCGAGCGGCTGAGGGAAATCAGCGTCGTGGGTTTCGGCGGCGCTGCAGGCGGCAGCCATCTGATCGGCCCCGAGGTAAGGGGTGCCGGTGACGGGCTCGCAGGCACCCCGTTCAGCGCCGGTCATGACACCACCGATGCCGGGCTGCAGGCCGGTCATGCTGGGGCCCGGAGTACCGAGGCGGGCAGGCGTGCGCTGGCGGATCTCCTTGACCTGCTTGCTGGAGCACCAGTCACCCGCCTGTTCCAGTCCGGCATAGGGGGTTCCCGTGACGGCCTTGCAGGTGCCGGGTTCATCACCGGTGACCCGGCTGGAGCGGCCGGTGCGCGTCCCGCTCACCACCTGGGCCTTGTTGGTGATTGAGAATCCAACCTTGGCCGCTTCCGGCTCGGGCTGGGATCCGCAAAACCCTTCGTATTGCTGACGGCCGATGTATTCATCACCGGTGACGCGGCGGCAACTGCCGGGCTCATCGCCGGTGACCCGCTCGCTACGACCGACGTGGGTTCCGGTGATCCCCGTGCCACGCAGCGTCTGAAGGACATTGACCTTATCGGGGGCACGGCCGGGCACCAGGGGCTCAGATCCGAGGTACTGGGTACCGGTGAGCTGGCGTCCGGAGCCGGGCTCATCGCCGGTGACCCGCTCGCTGCGCCCCACCATCACACCGGAGACCGGACGGCCACCGAGGGTCTGGCTGTGACCCACCTTGCGCGGGCTGGGCTCGAGATCGCCGCAGTAGGCCAGGGCCTGATTGGCGGAGATGTACTCCGTGCCGGTGATCGTCTTGCAGGTGCCGGGCTCATCGCCGGTGACCTTCTCCGAACGGCCCACCTCATTGCCGGTGACGCGGTTGCCATGGCTGGTGGCAGTGACCCGGACCTTGGCGGGCTGAACGGGGGAAGGCCGGTCCTGACAGAAGGACTGAAACACCTCGGCACCCATGTATTCAGTACCGGTGATCGTGCGGCAGGTGCTGGCCTCATTGCCGGTGGTCTTGGGCGAGCGGTTGGCCTGGGTGCCGGTCACCGTCTGTCCGCGGAGGGTTTCACTGACGCCCACCTTCCAGTGGGCATCGGCGGCAGCCGCCTGCTTGGCGCCATGGAGGTTGGGGCCCGTGGGACGGGTGCTGCCGCTTCCCCGCGTGGCGCCACTGGAGCCCACCTTGCTCTTGAGCTCACGCACCTTCTGAGCCAGTTCTCGGGTGGTGAGGTCGGGGTTGCCCTGGCGCGCCACAGCAGCAGCCGTGGAATTGCTGGGAGTGTTGGCGGCCTTGCCGCGCTTGCTCAGGGCCTCACGACGGGCCAGCACCAGAGACCGGCTGGGGTTGTGCTGCGAGGCGCGCTTCACGGCAGGGCGGCGATCAGCCGCACTGCTGCTGCGCGAGGACAGACTGCTGCCGAGGCTGGAACTCCCCAGAGAAGCCGATCGGCGAGCCGGCGCACTGCTGGTCGGGGCCGAGGCTTCAGCCTGGCGCTCCTGACACTTGCACTTGTGCTCACCGGCCGAGGCTGCTGAGGATCCGGCGCCCGCTGGAGCGACCTTCTGCAGATCGGTACGGGTGCGGTCGCGGCTGGTATCGGCCCGCTTACCCCGCTTGCTGAGAGCCTCCCGACGGGAGAGAACCAACTCGCGGCTGGGGTTGCTGATCGGCCGGGGGGTGCTGCGCGTCGGCGCCGCCACAGTTCTGGAGGGAGCCGGGGCCGACAGCGACATGGCTGCCGATCGCGCCGGACGACCGGGCCTGGTCGCCTGAACCGGGGCGGCAGGCGCCATGACAGGCTCCGGCACCGAGGTGCGGGTGGGACGGGCATCCGCAGCCGTGCGCACGCGGCTGGCGCTGGAGCCGTAACGGCCAGCGGCTTTCTTGCCTGCGCTGGTGAGGGCCTTGCGGCGCTCCAGAGCTGCGTCACGACTGGAAGTGCTGGCCATCTCCGCCCGATGAATGGAATGACTGGATCGAAAGAAGGATCCCGGCCCTGAGGCCGGGATCACTGAAGGGAAGGGCTGAAGCTCAGCGGCCTTCGAAGACCACGAAGCAGGCGCCCTGGCTCTGGGTGTAAGCGTCGTAGCCCACCAGGCGGACGTGATGATCGGGATAGGCCCGATGGCAAGCCTCAAGCTCGCTGACGATCACGCCGAGATCCTTCTCACCGAAGAACGGCAGTTTCCAGAACGACCAGTAGGTCGCCATGGAGCGGCTGGGGTGAACGTGCTCAACCAGGGGGCTCCATCCCTGGGCAATGATGTAGGCGATCTGGTCGTAGATCTCGTCCTGGGTCATCGGCGGCAGGAAGCCGAATGTCTCCAGGGTGGCGACTGTTTGATAGTCACCCACGGTGCTCTTGAAAGGCATGGGGATCCTTGGGGTGCAGAGGGTGTCCCCGACGAATCAGACGGCTTCCATCAGGCAGATTCCATCAGGATCGTCCGAATCGATCGGGGCTGGATGTCGGGACGGCATAGCGCCGCGTCGTGATGCAACGGCGAATCGCCGGCGATCAGTTGACGTCGAGCTTGTCGACGGTGTCGAACTCGAACTTGATTTCCTTCCAGGTCTCGAGGGCAATCGCCAGCTCAGGGCTGTGCTTCGCTGCTTCCGTAAGGATGTCGCGACCTTCCCGCTCAATCTCGCGGCCGGCATTGCGCGCCTTGACGCAGGCCTCAAGGGCCACACGGTTGGCGGCAGCACCAGCTGCAGAACCCCAGGGGTGACCGTGGGTACCACCACCGAACTGCAGCACCGAATCGTCGCCGAAAATGGCCACCAGTGCAGGCATGTGCCAAACGTGGATGCCGCCGGAGGCCACGGCGAAGACGCCGCCCATCGAACCCCAATCCTGATCGAAGAAGTTGCCGCGGCTGCGATCTTCGGGAACGAAGGATTCACGCAGCTGGTCGATGTAGCCCAGCGTCGACTGACGATCACCCTCCAGCTTGCCCACCACGGTGCCGGTGTGCAGCTGGTCACCACCGGAGAGACGCAGGCACTTGGCCAGCACCCGGAAGTGGATACCGTGCTTGGGATGGCGGTCAATCACCGCGTGCATGGCGCGGTGGATGTGCAGCAGCATGCCGTTCTTGCGGCACCACTTCGCCAGACCGGTATTGGCCGTGAAGCCACCGGTGATGTAGTCGTGCATGATGATGGGCTGACCCAGTTCCTTGGCGAACTCGGCCCGCTCATACATCTCCTCGGGAGTGGCGGCGGTGCAGTTGAGGTAGTGCCCCTTCTTCTCGCCGGTCTCCTGCTCAGACAGCTTGACGGCTTCGGCAACGAACTCGAAGCGGTTCTGCCAGCGCTGGAAAGGCTGGGAGTTGATGTTCTCGTCGTCCTTGGTGAAGTCGAGGCCACCGCGGAGGCACTCATACACCACCCGGCCGTAGTTCTTGCCACTCAGGCCGAGCTTCGGCTTGATCGTGCAACCCAGCAGGGGACGACCGTACTTGTTCATGCGATCGCGCTCGACCACGATGCCGTTCGGCGGACCCTGGCAGGTCTTGATGAAGGCCATCGGGAAGCGGATGTCTTCCAGACGCAGGTGGCGCAGGGCCTTGAAACCGAAGACGTTGCCGACCAGGGAGGTCAGCACGTTGGTGATGGAACCTTCCTCGAACAGATCGAGGGGATAGGCGATGAAGGCATAGAAGGCTTCCTTGTCGCCAGGAACGTCTTCGATGCGGTAGCAACGGCCTTTGTAGAAGTCGAGATCGGTGAGGAGCTCGGACCAGACGGTGGACCAGGTGCCGGTGGAGGATTCAGCGGCCACAGCGGCAGCCACCTCTTCCTTGGGCACACCTTCCTGGCCGGTGCATTTGAAGCAGGCCAGCAGGTCGGTGTCGAGGGGAACGTAATCAGGAGTCCAATACGTGTCGCGGTACTCCTTGACCCCTGCGTCGTACTTCTTGCTCATGGGGGATGTCCGGGTAAGTCGGGAAAGGGAAGAATCAGCGGGTCAGCGCCTTAGGCGCCAAGCCGATCAGTCCTTGGAACCGACGAAATTGCCGTTGCCCAGGGCGGGCTCAACCTCGCGGTGGGGGCGGGCAATGATGTGGGCGGCCACCAGGCCATCACCCACGCGCTCGCAGGCATCGGCGCCAGCACGAACGGCCGCGTTCACAGCGCCGGTTTCACCACGGACCAACACGGTCACGTAACCGCCGCCCACGAACTCACGACCGATCAGACGCACTTCAGCGGCCTTGGTCATGGCATCGGCTGCTTCGATCGCCGGCACCAGGCCACGGGTCTCGATCATGCCGAGGGCGATGCCCATGGTTTCGTTTGCCATTACCTGCTCCTGAAGGAGGGGGTGGAATGTTCGTCCGTAACCATGGTCTGCAGCCATTCCCTCCGTCAAGCCGTTGACAGGGCTTGCGCCATCACCGTTTCCGCATTGAAAGATAAGGCAGGCTGATCAGTGCCTCACAAATCGTTAGGCATTGCTTGATCCAGCACCCAGGCTGGCGCAAACCTCCCTATGCAGGTTCGCTGAGATCCCAGTCCAGGCCGTCCTGGCGTGGATCTGAAACCCAACGGACCCGGGTTCCGAGGGGCTGTGGTCTCAGAGGGGCTGGGCGTCGGAGACGAAGCCAACGCCGCCGTAGTAGTTGAGCAGGGGCCGCAGTGCTGCACGGATCTGCTCCAGCACCTCCGCCTCGCAGAACACGATCACATGGGCATTGGCGCCGTAGCCGCTCATCTCCATCGATTCCTGCACCTCACCCCCCTTTCCCACCCCGGTGACATGGCGCATCACCGAGTAGCCGGGAGCTCCGGCGGTGCGCAGAGCCGCGCAGATCGGGCCCAGCTCCCGCTCTCCCAACAACAGATCGAGACGTTTCATCGGACAGGCCTGAGAGGCAAAACGAACGGTGGCGCGAGACAGTGACGCAGAACGGCGACGCCAGGCAGCGACAGCCTGGGAAAACCGGGGACACCGCCCTCCCAATCCCTAGCCGGCCGGGATCCAGCGCTGCACCATCGCCATATAGAGAGGCAGTCCAACCACGATGTTGAAGGGGAAGGTGACCCCCAGCGCGGTGGAGATGTAGAGGCTGGGATTGGCCTGCGGCACCGTCATCCGCATCGCCGCCGGAACGGCGATGTAGGAGGCGCTGGCACAGAGCACCATGAACAGCAGTGCATCCCCCTGCGGCAGCGACAGCGCCCTGGCCACCACCAGTCCAACGGCGGCGTGCACCAGGGGAGCGCCAACGGCAAAACCGATCAGGAAGGGACCGGCCCGGCGCAGATCGTGGAGGCGCTGGGCCGAGACAATTCCCATGTCCAGCAGGAAGAAACTGAGGGCGCCATAAAAGAGTTTATTGATGAAGGGATCCATCTTCTCCAGCCCAGCCGGGCTGAAGGCTGCCACCAGAAATCCGATCACCAGACTTCCCATCAGCAGAAAGACCGAACCGTTCAGAAATGCCTCTCGCAGCAGGGAAGGCCAGCCAATCGAGCGGCCGCTGTTGGGCTCAGCCGGCACCGCCAGTTTCACCAGCAACAGCCCCACAATGATGGCGGGCGACTCCATCAGAGCAAGGGCCGCCACCATGAAGCCATCAAACTGCACTTGCAGCACTGTGAGAAAACTTTCTGCTGTAATGAAGGTGACGGCACTGATCGATCCGTAGGCCGCGGCCACCGCAGCGGCGTTATAAGAATCCAGACGACTGCGCAGGATCAGAAAGCTGGTCAACGGCACCAGCATCGACATCAGCACCGCCGCCGTGATCGTGAGCGTCACCTGGCCGCCAAGACCACTGTGCTGCAGCTCCAAACCGCCCTTGAAGCCGATCGCCAGCAACAGATACAACGAAAACAGCTTCGGCAGCGGCGCCGGGATCTCCAGATCCGAGCCCACCAGCACCGCCAGCATGCCGAGGAAGAAAAACAGAACCGGCGGTGACACAAGGTTCTGGAGAACCAGTCCTGATTCCATGGCCGCCGCGGGCATCGGGGGGCCTGCAGCGTAGGCAGCGCCACCCACCTGGCTTTTTCCCGGTTTCGGTCAGCAACTCCTCAAGCCAGCCCCCCACCCCTGGCCGAACGCCTGGGAGCTCCTTAACGTCTGCGGCAAGCGTGCACCCCTGGAGATTTTCAGGGGGTGGAATGTTCAACCCGGCACGCCATGGCCTTCGGGCCTAGCCACCCTGCAGGAGGTCCATCCGACAGAGCCCAACACCCAAATTCCCAGGTACGGGAGCCTCTGGTTCCGTCAGTGGCTCACAATGGCGGCCGCCCGATCGATCGGGCAGACCCGTTGTTGCGATCCGTTGGCCGGAGCTCAGACCCCTGATCGATCCGTGCTGGCTGCAAGCCCGTCGGTGCTGGTGATTGCCAGCGGCAATGCCCACAAGGTGGCCGAGATCACGGCCATGCTCCATGCCGTTGGTCTGGAGGTCCGTCAGCAACCAGAAGGGCTGGAGATCGAGGAGACAGGTCACACCTACCTTGAGAACGCCCGGCTGAAGGCCCAGACGGTGGCGACGCTGACCGGCTGCTGGGCCCTGGCGGACGATTCCGGACTGGAGGTGGATGCCCTCGGCGGGGCACCGGGCCTCTACTCGGCTCGCTATGCCCCCACGGATCACGAACGGATCCACCGCCTGCTCCAGGAACTGGGGGGCACCCCCTATCGCAGCGCCAGCTTCAACAGCGCCATGGTGCTGGCTGATCCCACCGGCCAGGTCGCCGTCGAGGCCGAGGGGATCTGCCGTGGCGAAATTCTGATCACGCCGCAGGGCCATGGCGGCGGCTATGACCCGATTTTCTGGGTGCGGGAGGCCGGCCTGAGCTATGCCCAGCTGCCCCACCATCTCAAGGAGAAGCTGGGCAGCCGCGGCAAGGCCGCCCGGCAGATGGCCCCACGGCTGCTCCAGCTGCTCGGCCTGGCCGCGGCCTGAGCTGAGCTCTATCGATCGTTGATGTGGGCCACCGCCCGCATGGCGGCCGAAGCCGCCTCCTCCACATCGCCTTCACGGCCGGCGAGGGTGAGACGACCAAAGGCCCCCACGGCCTTCACATCGACCACCGTGATGTTGGAAGCCTTTTCGGCCTCATTGGCGGCAATCAACACGTAGCCGGCCGGCTCGGTCTCCAGGATGAAGATGCTCATGCCGGCCTGGATCATCGAACCCCGCCGGTTCTGGCGGTTGATCAGCACGGCATGATCCGGCGTGATCGCGCGAATGATCTCCGTCCAGGTCACCTCGCAGGGGCTGCGTTGCTCGACCCGGCTGCCGATCGCCTCCAGCACCACATCACCGGAATGGAGCACGTTGCTCTGATCCCGGTGGTAGAGCCCCAGCGAACCGAAGGCCCGCTCCACCACCATCTGGCCGAGGCGCACGGTGCTGGCCTTGAGGGCGATGTCGGTGACACGATGCACCGCCATCCCCGGAGACACCTCCAGCCAGAGACAGGCATCACCGGGAATCGGCAGGAATCCCTGGGAGACCGTGCCCATGTAGGCGGCCAGCTGGGGCTGCAGCGAATCGAGGAAGACGTAGGTGCGCAGCTCGATCGACTGCACGTGGCTCGTCTGGTTGGCCAGCCGGCGGCCTTCGCTGTCGGTGGTGATCACACAACTGGCGCCGGAGCTGTCGCCGTGGACCTCGGTGCCGGTGATCCGCGGAGCCTCGCGCCGGCTGTCCCCACGCAGTTGGTCGCTGCGGAGCTCGGAGCGCAGAGGAGCTCGAAGCGTGGATCGGGAACGAGCGCGCTCCATCAAGGGGCGGACACCTCAGGGTTGGGTTGCCGCGCAGCAGGGCAAATCCTGGCGACAGGGAGACGGTTGGATCGCGACGCGACTCTATCCTTCGCCCCTGCTGGGTTCCTGCTGCTGCCGGCTCGGGGAGGGCCCGCAGCGATGCACAGATCTTGTCGCAACGATCACAAACGCTGATCACTACCTGACCGGGGGCCCTCGGCTCGCGCTGAACTGCCAGCCGGAGGGGCCACGCCAGAGCGACGTGTTCCCAAAGAGTGACGTGTTCCCGAAGAGTTCTGACTCCCTGCCTGCAGAGTCCCCATGAGTAGCTAGGCCTAAGGGATCGCATCGCCAGGAGGCCCGTTTCGATGGGCGCTGTCGCACCATGGGCTCCAGCCGTCACCGCCGGTGGCCAGGAGAGCTCCTCCCACCTTCCCCCCGTCTTGCGGGAGAGCGGACAACGGGAGGTGTTCTGCGGTCTCACCTCGATCGTGTGGCTGCACCGCCGCATGCCCGATGCCTTCTTCCTGGTGGTGGGGTCCCGCACCTGCGCCCACCTGGTCCAGAGCGCCGCCGGGGTGATGATCTTCGCCGAACCCCGGTTCGGCACGGCCATCCTCGGGGAACGGGACCTGGCCGGCCTCGCCGATGCCAATGAGGAGCTCGACCGGCTGGTGCGCGACCTGCTGGAGAGACGGCCCGAGATCCGCACCCTCTTCCTGGTGGGGTCGTGCCCCAGCGAGGTGATCAAGCTCGACCTGGGCAAGGCTGCCGAGCGGCTCAACGGCCAGCTGGCCGGACGGGTGCGGGTGCTGAACTACAGCGGCAGTGGGATCGAAACCACCTTCACCCAAGGGGAGGATCAGGCCCTGCTGGCGATGCAGCCGCTGATGCCGGCCAGCGACGAGCCGCAGCTGCTGATCGTGGGCACCCTCGCCGATCCTGTGGAAGATCGGTTGATCGACCTGTTCGGACGCATGGGGATCGAGCGGGTGCGCAGCCTGCCGCCGCGGCGATCCACCGAACTGCCGCCGGTGGGCCGCGGCACGAAGGTGCTGCTGGCGCAGCCGTTCCTCAGTGCCACCGCCCGGGCCCTGCAGGCTCGCGGCGCCGAACTGATCCCGGCCCCCTATCCCTTCGGCGTGGAGGGAAGCCGGCTCTGGATGCAGGCCGCTGCCACCGCCTGTGGCCTGGCCCCGGCGGCGATCGAGGCGGTCCTTGCACCGCTGGTGGAGCGGGGCCGGCGGGCGGTGGCCCCCCACCGGGAGGTGCTGGCCGGCAAACGGCTGGTGCTGATGCCCGACTCCCAGCTGGAACTCTCCCTGGCCCGTTTCCTGCATCAGGAGTGCGGCATGGAGCTGGTGGAAGTGGGTACCCCCTACCTGGATCGCCAGCTGCTGGCCGAAGAGCTGGCCCTGCTTCCCGCCGGCACCGCCATCACCGAGGGCCAGGACGTGGAACGCCAGCTGGAGCGGGTCCGGGCCGCCCGGCCTGATCTGGTGGTCTGCGGCCTGGGGCTGGCGAACCCGCTGGAAGCCGAAGGGATCGCCACCAAGTGGTCGATCGAACTGGTGTTCAGCCCGATCCATGGCTGCGACCAGGCCGGGGATCTGGCCGAGCTGTTCTCACGGCCGCTGCGGCGCCGCAACCTGCTCCAGTTCAGCTGAACTCTCCCGTTCACCTGAGCTGTGGGCTCTGAGCGCTGGTCCACCCCAGCCCCGACCCGTCTTCCGATCGCTTCTTCCCTCTCCAACCCCTTCCTGTGGAACTCACCCTCTGGACCTACGAAGGCCCTCCCCATGTGGGCGCGATGCGCATCGCCACCTCAATGGAAGGGGTGCACTACGTGCTGCATGCCCCCCAGGGAGACACCTACGCCGATCTGCTGTTCACCATGATCGAGCGGCGCGACCGGCGCCCTCCCGTGACCTACACCACCTTCCAGGCCCGCGATCTGGGAGGTGACACAGCCGAACTGGTGAAGCGCTCGATCAACGACGCCGTGGAGCGGTTCCGGCCGGAGGCCCTGCTGGTGGGAGAAAGCTGCACCGCCGAACTGATCCAGGATCAGCCTGGGGCCCTGGCCGGCGGCATGGATCTGGGCGGCATTCCGGTGGTGAGCCTGGAGCTGCCGGCTTACTCCAAGAAAGAGAACTGGGGAGCAGCGGAGACCTTCTACCAATTGGTGCGAGCCCTGCTCAAACCACAGCTGCCGCCGCCCGGGGCCGCCAAGCCCTCACCGACCCGCTGGCGCCAGGAGGGTCGCCGGCCGCGGGTGAACCTGCTGGGCCCCACCCTGCTGGGCTTCCGCTGCCGCGACGACATCCTTGAGATCACGCGCCTGCTGGGCGAGCACGGCATCGACGTGACCGTGGTCGCCCCCCTGGGCGCAAGACCGGCGGATCTGCTGCGCATCCCCAGCGCCGATGCCAACGTCTGCCTCTATCCCGAGGTGGCCGGCCCGGTCTGCAGCTGGCTGGAGCGGAGCTTCGGCATGCCGGTGGTGCGCAGCGTGCCGATCGGCATCGGCGCTACCGGCGACTTCCTACGGGAGGTCACCAGCCTGCTGGAGATGGACGCCGAGGTGATCGCCGCCGCCGCAAACGCCGAAGCGGAGCAGCGATCCCGACTGCCCTGGTATTCGCGGTCGGTGGATTCCACCTACCTCACAGGCAAGCGGGTGTTCATTTTCGGGGATGCCACCCACGCCATCGCCGCTGCCCGCATCGCCAGCCGGGAACTGGGGTTTCAGGTGGTGGGGCTGGGCAGTTACAGCCGCGAGCAGGCCCGCGACGTGCGGGCCGCAGCCAAGGAGCTCGACCTGGACGCGCTGATCACCGACGACTACCTGGTGGTGGAAAGGGCCATGGCCGAGGCGGCGCCGGAGCTGGTGCTGGGCACCCAGATGGAGCGGCACAGTGCCAAGCGCCTGGGCATTCCCTGCGCCGTGATCAGCACGCCGCTGCACGTTCAGGACGTGCCGGCCCGCACCTCACCGCAGATGGGCTGGGAAGGAGCCAACGTGATCTTCGACACCTGGGTGCACCCGCTGATGATGGGGCTGGAGGAGCACCTGATCACGATGTTCCGCCACGATTTCGAGTTCACCGAAGGACACCGCAGCCACCTCGGTGGAGCACCGGCTGGAGCCGGAATCGAAGCCAACGGGACCAACGGGACCAAACAGCCAACAACAGGGGCCGCAGCCTCGACAGAGACCACAACAGCTACAGCCGTGGCATCAGCAGCTGCCGGGGCAACAGCCGCTCCAGCAGCTGCTTTGGCGGAGAACGGCCTGCACTGGAGCCCGGATGGGGAGGCGGAACTGGCCAAGATCCCCTTCTTCGTGCGGGGCAAGGCCAGACGCAACGCTGAATCCTTTGCCCGGGCCCAGGGACTGCATCGGATCGATGCCGAAACCCTCTACGAAGCCAAGGCTCATTTCAGCCGATGACTCCAGCCACTCCCCGCCGGAGTCACGGCCTCCGCAGCGACGCGCACAGGCAGCCTCCAGCCCCGGAGTGGTCCATAGGTCTCCGTGCAACCGACGACAACAAGGCACCTCTTGATTAGGTAGCAAGCTCCGCTCTCCTGAGGAGACGCTCGGGACGTGCGGTGCAGATACAGACGGCATGAACCACCCGGTCTGTCATCGCCGAAAGATTGAAGCGCCGGTTGAAACGGTAAGTG
>NZ_JAYGID010000063.1:0-28754 GCF_034931685.1 Synechococcus sp. CCY9202 | reverse complement strand
CGCTGAGTGCGCAGAGCAAGGAGTATGACGGCACCACAACAGCAGAGCTGGCCAGCGAGGATTACCAGCTGACCGGTTTTGTAGACGGGGAGGGAGGAAACCTGCAGTCCCTGCCGACAGAGGGTCAATTCAATAGCAAGGATGTGTTGGCGGCAACCCGTGTGTCGGCGGAGTTGACAGCAGAGAACTATCAGGCGTCAGAGGGAACAAGTCTTGATAATTACAGCGTCGATACGAGTGCCGAGGGAGACGGAAGCATCACAACTCGCCCACTATCGACTTGGCTTGGCAGCGGAGGTGGCCTTTGGAGTGAATCTACTAATTGGGATGCTCTTCCTACCTTAGGCAACGTAGATTCAGTGCTTATTGGAGAAGGCAGCGGATCGATTGTTTTTGATTCCAGCGCTGGCTTCGTGTCGTTGCAGTCTCTGGATATTGGAGGCGTACTCAGAGTGGAGGGTGGATCACTTGCCGTTTCCGGAGCCACAGAGATATCAGAAAGTGCCTCCTTTAACTTCCTGGGAGGAGCCTTCTCTACCGCTGAATTGCTGAATTCTGGCAGCGTGCGCCTGGCAGCGGCTACCCCTGGAGCAATCAGCTTAATTACGAATACCGGGGGAGACATTGTTGCTGATTCTGGTCTTCAGGTTGCAACCTTGAATCTTCTCGGGGGATCGGTGAGTGGCTCTGGCTCCCTAAACGTGACAGATGGCTACTCACAATCAGGAGGTCTGATCAGCGGCTTTGACACTGTTGCCATTAACCAGGCCAGTGGTGAACTAAGCCTGTCCCAGGGTCAGATTCTGTCCCCAGGAGGGTCAATTGCTTTAAATAGCAATTCAGGCTCTTTGCTTTTGGAGAACACATTACTGGATACCAGTGGCGCCGCCGATGGAGGCCTGACAAGCCTGGATGGCAGGACAATTGATATACTAAACAGCGACATAAATACTTCTGGAGAAAATAACGGAGGAGCGATTGACATTGGCTTACGCTCACTGCCAAGTAATGTGGTAGTTATTGGTTCCAACTTAATCGCTGATCCCCCCGCGATTGGCGGCTCCTTGCGGATCAATGGATCCAGTATCGACATCAGAGGTGGCAGCCGCGGAACCATCCTCAACGTCGTTGGGCTTTCAGGTGGCCTGGTGCAAATCGGATCCTTGGACACGAACGCTCTCAATATTGATGGCGGCGTCACAATTCAGCTTGGTCCAACGGCTTCCAGCGCCTTCCTGACAGGCCCGCGACCTCCTGCCACCTTGTTCAACGACGCCACCATCCAGATCATCGGTGGCACACCGACTCCGACTCCGACTCCGGGGCCTGGACCTACGCCAACCCCCATCCCAGCCCCGGGTCCTACGCCGACCCCACTCCCCACGCCAACGCCACTTCCTGGGCCTGGACCTTCGCCAACGCCCATCCCAGCCCCGGGTCCTACGCCGACCCCACTCCCCACGCCAACGCCACTTCCTGGGCCTGGACCTTCGCCAACGCCCATCCCAGCCCCGGGTCCTACGCCGACTCCGCTCCCCACGCCAACACCTGCGTCGAGCCAATCGCCCAACCCCAGTCCAGTGCCGGTCTCGTCGTCACTGCTGGACCAGGTCTTGAGCGTTCAGTCCCTGATTGAGCAGCCGCCCATCACCGATGAGGAGGTGATTCCCTCTCTGGAGGCATCAGCACCATTGCCGCTGGGGGGAGGGGGTGATGTGACTGTGGAGCAACCGATTCGAATCACCCTGGAGACGAGTTCCTTCCTTTTCACTGACGAACTTGCGGAGATGCCGGGTGTGCTCAGCGATGCCTTGCTGGCAGAGTCGATCCTCGACCTCCGTCCTGACGATGGTCAGGCAAGCGGAGAGCCTGTCACTCAGGAATTGCTCGCGGCACTCCCCTTCGACACCGTGTTTCAGGTGGATCTGGAGGCAGATCTCACGTCAATCGATCTAGAGGGCGATGACTGGCTGGCCCGGGCGGATCTGGAAACGGATGCGTTCAGCCGTTCGTTACTGGAGGCGCAGGCTCTCCGCTCCGCGGATGTAGTGACCTCCACTCTCGATCTGCTCAATGGACTGGGATCTCCCCTGCAACTGGCGGTCTTGCCGATGACGAGTGCCGAGGCAATTCAGGCTTTCCAGATGGGGGAACAGCGCTCCTCCGATGACACTGCCGAGAAGCTCGCCCTAACGGGAGGGCGCCGTGTCACGCCCCTCACAACTGAGGAAGTGCAAAGTGTGCTTCAGCGGGTTCAGCGCGCCTCCAATTACGCGCCATACAAGTTGGGAGCGCTGCGGATGAGTTTCAGCAGCGACGCCGCAGCTGGAAGTCTCAACGGAGAAGGCTTTCTCGACATCACGCTCGTCCCGGCGGAGGGCGAAGTGGTGGGCCGCCGCGTCATGGTGGATACAGGGCAGTTTGGCGAGCGACTGCGGCAGTGGTACGGACAACTGGCCAAACAGAGTCCGATGGACCTAGCCAATCCCTTGGCGCCCGCGCGCCAGCTCTACGACGTTCTGATCCGACCAATGGAACAGGACATCAACGCTCTGGGGCTCACGACGCTTCTGTTATCGGCGGATGCCGGCTTGCAGGCGGTTCCATTTGCGGCCCTGCACGATGGCCAGCAATTTCTGGCGGAACGGATCGGCATTGCGCTGACGCCCTCGATCGGTTTGATGCCACTGGATGTACCGCCGGCGGGGGAGAAGAGTCAACTGCGCACCGGCGCGTCCCGTTTCGACGGGCTGGCACCGCTGCCGCTGGTGCCTCAGGAGCTGGATCAGCTTGCACTCGAGATCCCGGGACGCGCTTTCCTGGATGCAGCTTTCACGCCTGAGCTGTTGCTAGAGAAGGCGGGTGATCCGGCCTTCCAGCAGGTTCATGTGGCGACCCACGCCGAGTTCCTGCCTGGCGGGCCCGCCAAGGCACAGCTTTACTCTGGTGTTGGTCCAATGAGCCTGGCGGAATTCTCCAGCCTGCGCCAGCGGCGCGATGGACAGCCGCTCGACCTGTTCACCCTCAGTGCCTGCCGCACCGCCCTGGGAGACAAGGACAGTGAACTCGGCTTTGCCGGACTGGCCTTGCAGGCGGGCTCCCGCAGTGCGATCGGCACCCTCTGGTACGTGGACGATGTGGCCACATCAGCCCTCTTCGTGCAGTTTTATCGCTACCTCGATGCGGGGATGCCGAAGGCGGAGGCCCTGCAGGCGACCCGCAAGGCGTTCGCCAGCGGCGCGGTGCGACTTCAGGGGGATGCGGTGATCGGCACTGACGGACGGGCTCTGCTCAGCGGGCTGAGCCAAGCGCAACAGCGACGCGTGGAGAATGGCGTGACGCATCCCTACTTCTGGGGTGGAATGCAGTTGCTCGGCACTCCTTGGTGATCAGCCATGGCCCGCCTTTTCCCGTCTTCCCGCCCATGGGGGATCGCCCTGCTGCTGGCCTGCCCAGTCCTCGCACAGCTAGCCCCGGTGGATTCATGCGAGGGCCGAAGTGCGAGTGCTGTGGGAGGGGATCCTGCAGGTGATCGTGCGCTCGGCTCTGCAGGATATCGATGTGAATGATCTGAGGGTCAGTCGGCTGTCGCAGGTGCAACCCCAGATCGAGCCCTTGCAGGTGTGTGTGCAAGGTGGTTGCCGGCCGATGCCGAAGCAGGGCATAGCCGCCAATGACGCCGCGCCGCCTGGCTCGCCATCAGCCCCGCAGAACGCCGAACAGCTGCCGCATCCGTTGCAGCACACTCACTTCCGTGGGTCGGTTGCACTGCTGCATCAGCTGATCGAGGCCTGCCTGCCGCTCCTGCACCATCCGGGCGATGCGCTCCAGAAGCACCGAATCCTTCTCCAGCAGCGGTTGGAGGTCACGCCGTTCCACCTCCAGCAGCAGGGTTTCACTGGTGGTTCGCACCGAGGCGCTGCGGGGCGCATCGGTGAAGAGGGTCATCTCGCCGAACACATCGCCCGGCCCGAGCGTCGCCACCCGGTGGCAGGTGGTACTCCCATCCGACTTGAGCACCTCCACAGACCCGAAGACGATCTTAAAAAGAGTGTCGCCACGATCGCCTTCGCGCACCACGGTTTCCCCTGGGCCGAAGCGCAGGCAGTGGCTTTCCCGGGCCAGGTGCTCCCGTTGGTCCGCGTCCAGGCTGCTGAAGAGGGTGTGCTCAGTCAGCAGCGCCATCCGTGCTTCCGAATCCAGAGGTTCCGCCGGAGGGGTGCCCCGGTCGGGCCGCTTGGGCCGCAGTTCGCGGACCGGATAGGGAACGCTGTGGCCGGCGCGCTTCAGCGCGTACCAGATCTGGGAGAGCAGGTCGCTGCGCACGTCGAGGCGTCTGCCAACATCGAGATGCCACACCATCAGCTCGTACATGATGGCGCTGTCGCCGTACTCCGCCACCCAGATCCGCGGCGCAGGATCGGCCAGCACCCGAGGGTGCTCCTGTAACACCTCCAGCATCAGCTGCTGCGCCTGGGCTGGTGGCAGGCCGTAATCCAGCCCGAGGCTGAAGCGGTTGCCCACCGGATCGCGCTCCTTGTAGCGACGCAGGACCGCCTGGGACACCGTGTCGTTCGGCACGACCACCCGAGCCCGATCCAGACCCATCAGGTGGGTGTTCATCAGCGTCAGTCCCACCACCGTGCCTTTCGCCTCGCCCAGGTCGATCCAGTCGCCTTCACGGAAGGGCGGATCCAGCTGCAGGGTGATGCCGGCGAACAGGTCCTTGAGGGTTTCCTGCGCCGCCAGGCCCACCACGGCGGTGAGCACGGCCGAGGTGGTGATCAAGCCCACCAGGTTGACGCCGGCGTAGTCACGTAGCACCAGCACGGTGGCGGCCGCCGCCGTGAGCAGCAACAGCAGATCCCGCAGGATCTTCGGGACGGGCGGCCACCAGCCCAGGGCCGGCGGCACTTGCAGACAGCCCCAGAGCGCCAGGCGGATCAGGGCATACAGCGCCGCGAGGACACCGGCCGTCTGCAGCCAGCGGTTCAGATCGCTCCCCAGCAGATTGCTCCCCACCAGGGAAGCCGGCAGGAGGATGGCAACGGCCTGGATCCCCAGAGCGATCAGGGGGAGAGTCAGGGGCAGGGGGGGCAGGCGTGGCCGCCGCCGCACCATCGCTGCCAAGGCAAACAGAGCGATCGCCAGCCCGATCGTGAGGACGAAGCGATCGAGGGCCGACATGGCCATCCGCTCAAACCGCGAGCATTCTGGTGGGAATGTTCCCCCTGTGCCGTGCGGTTGTGAATGATCCCGCCGTGACCTTCAACCTGTTTCTGATGCTCGCCATGGGGCATTTCGTGGGGGATTTCGCGCTGCAGAGCGATCGCATGGCGGTCGAGAAGTGCCCAGGCTGCGATGTGGTGCTCTCCTGGCGCTGGTGGCTCACCGCCCATGCCGCCATCCACGGCTTCCTGGTGGCCTGGATCACCGGCGTGCCACTGCTGGGTCTGGCGGAATGGGGAATCCACACGTTCATCGACCTGGGCAAGTGCCGCGGCCTGTACCGGCTCAACACCGATCAGTTTCTCCATATTCTCTGCAAAGCCCTGTGGGCGGGGCTGGCCACAATCCCTATGTTTGCTTCAGGGTGGAGGGGATGAGAGAGGCTCGAATCCATGGCAGGTCGCCCTGAAGGCAATCCATCCACCTCCAGGCCTTTGATCCGGCAGCGCCACGCCCTTCTAACTGGCCTGCTGTTACTGGTGGCTGCCAGCCAGCTGCCGGAGGTACTGGCCCAGTCATCCCTGCGGTCCACGTTCCCCGGACGACGCGTCGGAGGAGGAACTCGCGGCGAGTGCAGTTCCAGGCTGGTGGCCAACCTGGTGCCCTCCACCAGCGTGTTCGCGCCGGGCTCGTCCCTCCAGATCGGTCTGCTGGAAGGGCCGACCGCCAACCCGCGTCCCGTGCGCCTCTCCTTCCGTCCGCTCAACAGCGATGCCGCCCACTCGTCGGGTGTCGAACGGCTGCTGCCGGCGTCTCCTGCGGGTGTCACCCTGCTCGCTGTGTCGGCACTGAAAGTGCCCACCGTTTGGGAATCGGCCTACAAATGCGAGGAAGGCAGTGCCACCGCAGCCAATAATCCCCTGGCCTTCGTCCAGTCGGAATCTCCGCCAGCGGTGAGCCTGCTGGTGGCTGATAACGACAGCACGCCGGAGGACAAGCCCCTGCAGACTGCCCTGCAGCAACTGCGCAGGTTCTGTGGCTCCACCGTGCCGCGGGCCCAGGTGGCCAAGGCCTTCGGGATGACGGATGTGGTCAATGGGGAGTGGCCGGCGGAGCTGCCGGTGCGCTGTCTCTGAGCGCTGCGCCGCGCAGCTCCCAGATGTCGAGTGGCTCCTGCCGGCCCTTCACCTGCAGCTCGCCCCAGTGCTCCCACTCCAGGGCCCAGTCTTCAGGCAGTAGCGCCCGGGTCGCCGATGACACCAGCACCCGGCAGATGTTGTCCTGGCGGGTTTTGTCGATGCTCTCCAGCCGGGAGGCGCAGTTCACGGTGTCGCCGATCACGGCATATTCCAGGCGTTCACTGCTGCCCATCGAACCGGCCAGCACTTCGCCGGAGTGGATGCCGATGCGCAGGTGCATCGCCGGGGCCCCTTCGCGGGCCAGCTCCTGGTTGATGGTGTCCAGGCCGTTCTGGATGTCCAGGGCGGTTTCGATCGCGGCACGGGCATCGGCCCTGGGGCTGTTGCTCACCGGTGCTCCGAACACGGCCAGGAAGCCGTCGCCGGTGAACTTGTTCACCATGCCGCCCCGTTTGGTGATCGCCGGAACGCAGTAGGCCATCCCCCGGTTCAGCCAGCTGAGCAGTTCAGCTGGCTGGAGCTGCTCGGACACGCTGGTGAAGCTGCAGGTATCGGAGAACAGAATCGTGACCGGCAGCTGGCGGCCCTCGAAGCGTCCGTCGCTCAGCAACTCCTCTCGCTGCTCCCAGAGCTGCTTGGCCACCGCCGGGGAGGTGGTCTGGCCCAGCAGCCGCTGAATCTGCTGGCGTTGCTGCTGGCTGGCGGCGCCGCGGCGCAACCAGCCGGCACCGGCCATCAGAGAGAGGCCGGCCAGGGGGGTGACGGCACCGATCCAGGCGTGCTGAAGCCAAAGCAGTGCCACCAGCCCCCCGGCCAGTCCCAGCCCCACCAGAGCCACCGCCACCACACTGCGCCGCAGGGTCCTGAAGGCCTCCCCGAGGCCGATCCCGAGCACCACGGCCAGCAGTTCCAGGGCCAGGTCCAGCTGGCCTGAAGAGGTCCAGACATGCAGCCGCAGATCGCCATTCTGTCGTTCCAGCAGGGCCGCCACCCGCAGGGCATGGATCTCCACGCCTGGCATCAGCAGCTGCTTGGCACCACTGGTGAAGCGGGTGTGGGGAATCTCGAACAGATCCCGCAGGGATGGCGCCGTGCTGCCGATCAGCACGATGTGACCCTGGATCTGCGTCGCCGGCACCTGGCCCGCCAGCAGGGCCTGCAGATTCCAGGTGGGAAAGCTGCCCGGTTGGCGGAACGGCAGCATCTGCTGGTAGCCCGCTGCATCGAGCCCGCGGTATCCGCCGGACTCGCTCTCCAGCCAGGGGCCAGGCGCCGAGCCCTGATCGAGAGTGCCGCGCAGGGTCTTGCTGCCGCTGGCCACCTCCGCCAGCCGCAAGGCCAGGGACACGGTGGCTTCATCCTGCCCGGCCACGTGGACCAGATCGCGGCGCATCACCCCATCGGCATCCACCACCAGATCGTTGAAGCTCTGCCGTTCGGGGGGAGCTCCGGGGATCGGCTCGATGCCCTCGGCCACGTTGAAGATCGTGACCAGACGGTGCTCGCTCTGCACCAGCTGCCGCAGGCAGGCCTGGTTCGGCCCCATGCCTTTGTCGCGGTACAGATCCAGGCCGATCGCCACCGCCCCCTCCTCCCCCAGCCGCTCGATGGCCCGGCAGAGCAGGCCATCCTCGATCGGCCAGCCGTAGGCCTGGATGTCGGACTCATCCAGGCCGATCATGGTGATCGGCAGATCCTTGCCAGCCGGCGCCGGGCGTTGACTGGTGACCAGGTCGTAGAGGAGGAGATCAAGGGTTTCGGCGATCCGGCTGCGCTGCAGGCCCAGCAGCAGCAGGGCCGCCATGCCGTAGGGGGCCATGCCCTTGAGCAGGGTCAGGATGCGGCTGCGGATCCGATCACGGCTCGGCAGGGCAAAACTCCAGCGACCCATGCCGTCGATCTTTCAGAGGAGGAATGCCCCGATTCTGGCGCCTATGTCCGATGCTGCCGCCATCGGTAGGACTGGACAGGCTGGGCAATCCAGGAGATCGCCTTGCATTGGACAGTGTTGGAACGGTTCCTGCAGCTCCTGAAGAGCAGCCCATCAATATCCACCCATCCTTCAGCCATCGAACGGCTCGATGCTGTGCTGGCGGGCGGCGACTCCGCGGAGGATCTGTCGGTGCTATCGCGCTTCATGGCAATCGCCGATATCATCAAGTCCCTGAAAATGGCTGATCGATCCCGTTGGCCATACCCGTAGCATAGGCCTGGCTCGGCTATTTCTTCCTCACCGGTCTGTCGAGCCTCGACTACCGCCTCACCGATGGCTGGGCTAGATCCCGAGGGGGAAATTGCCATTCACAAGGAGAGCGGACTGGAGCGTCTGTGCGGCTGACATAATCAGTTCGTCTTTCGTCCGTCGGAAGTGATGCCGGAAGCCTCCCCTCTGCCAGCGCTGTCAGGTGGGCGGATCATCTTCGGCTCACTGAATCATCTCCAGATGTTGAATCCTGCGATGGTGGCGGTGTTGCGTCGCCTCTTGCTCCAGTGCAAGAGCTGCACGCTGCTGCGGTACAGACAGGTCACCGATCCCTGCTGGCGCGGCCGATGGGAAAAGCTACGCGGCTTGCGGGCCTGCCTGGGCTGTTGCTAGCGCTGGACACCGTCAGCTCTGCAGGTAGGTGGTCTGGCGCAGGCTGGTTTCGAGGTGATCCATCAGGCGGCGCACTTCGCTGATCCGCAGGTCGCCGCGGCCGATCGCCGCCTCGCTGGCCACCCGGAGCCGCTCCAGCAGCAGCTCCGGGTCGTGTTCCATCGCCTCGAGCACCTCGGCGTTGGTGTTGCCGCGCACCACATGGTCGACTCGGTAGCCGCCGCCGGCCCCGAGGCGGATGTGCACGGCATCGGTGCTGCCGAACAGGTTGTGCAGGTTCCCCATCACCTCCTGGTAGGCCCCCGCCAGGAACAGGCCGATCCAGTAGGGCTCACCGGGATTCAGATCGTGCAGTTCCAACAGGGGCTTCACCTGGCCGCGGTCGATGAAGCGGGCCAGCTTGCCGTCTGAATCACAGGTGAGGTCAGCGAAGCTGCCCAGCCGGTCGGGCCGTTCGTCGAGCCGGTGGATCGGCATCACCGGGAAGAGCTGATCAATCGCCCAGGTGTCTGGAGCGGAGCGGAACACCGAGAGATTGGCGTAGTAGGTGCTGGCCAGGGCCGCCCGCAGGGCGCGCAGATCATCGGGGATCGGCCCGCTGGCCGGCAGCTGCCCGGCGATGGCCTCGGCGCAGGCCCAGCTGAGCTGTTCGGCCATGGCCCGCTCCGGCAGGCTGAGGTAGCCGAGCCGGAAGGCGGCCAGAGCGTCGTCGCGGAACTTGATCGCGTCGTTCCAGGCCTCCTGCAGCCGCTCCAGCGGGGGAACGTCCCCGGGTTCAGCAGTGGTTGCGGCGGTGGTGTCGAGGCCTGGGGCTTCAGCCTTGGCTTCGCTGTCCCTGCCCTGCACGATCCCCGTGATGCCGTCCAGGGTGTCGCGCAGGTTGCGCACGATCAGCGGTTCGTTCTCCTGCGGCGGCGGCACGGTTCCCGGCACGCCGCTGCGGCCGAGCACATCGAACACCAGCACCGAGAAATGGCTGGCGATGGCGCGGCCGCTCTCGCTCACCAGGGTGGGGAGCGGAATCCCGTGCGGTTCGCAGCACTCCCGCACCGTGGCCACCACGTCGTTGGCGTAGTTCTGCAGGGAGTAGTTGGTGGAGGCGGCGGTGGCGGTGCGGCTGCCGTCGTAGTCGATGCCGAGGCCGCCGCCCACATCGAGGAACCCCATTGGTGCCCCCAGTCGGACCAGCTGCAGATAGATCTGCCCGGCTTCCTGCAGGGCGTCCTTGAGGACGGCGATGTCGTTGATCTGGCTGCCGACGTGGAAGTGCAGCAGCTTCAGATCCCCCAGCAGGTCGGCCTTGCGCAAGGCCTCCACCGTGGCCAGCACATCCGGGATCGACAGGCCGAACTTGGCCTTCTCCCCCACCGAACTGCCCCAGCGGCCGGTGCTGCGGGTGGAGAGCTTGGCCCGGATGCCCAGGAAGGGAGCAGCCCCCAGCTCCTGGCTGGCGCGAATGATCCGTTCCACTTCATCGGCCTGCTCGATCACCACCACCGGCTGGCGACCGAGACGCCGGGCCAGGATCGCCGTCTCGATATAGCGCTGGTCCTTGTAGCCGTTGCAGATCAGCAGGGCCTCGGGGTCGTCGAGCAGCGACAGGGCAATCAGCAGTTCGGCCTTGCTGCCGGCCTCCAGGCCGAAGTGCCAGCGCCGTCCGCTCTCCACCAGCTGCTCCACCACATGGCGTTGCTGGTTGCACTTCACCGGGAAGACGCCCTGGTAACGCCCGGCGTAGCCGTACTGGGCGATGGCGCGGGCGAAGGCGGCATGGAGGCGCTCCAGCCGGTCTTCGAGGATGTCGTCGAAGCGGATCAGCAGGGGCAGCGACAGGTTTCGGCCCTGCAGCCCCTGCACCAGCTCGACCAGATCCAGGGATCCGCCCCTCTCCCCCTGGGGCTGCACCAGCACATGGCCGCGGGCATTCACCGAAAAGTAGGGATCGCCCCAGCCGTCGAGGCCGTAAAGGGAGGCGCTGTCGGCGGGGGTCCAGGTGGGAGACCCGGACGCCGCCATGGCCAGCTCGCCGGCGAGGGAGGGTTGGGCGAGCACCATGGAAACGGCGACGGAGCAGCAGGCGAAATCTAGGCAGTGCGGACCTGAAGCCCTGAGCGGCGGCCGCGGGACCGGTTGGCTGAAGCGGTGTGCTTGCCAAGCGGCAGGGCCGGCGCGGACGATGGGCCCGATCCGATGTTTCCGACTTCATGGCTGCCGAACGCACCTTTGTTGCCATCAAGCCCGATGGCGTGCAGCGCGGCCTGGTGGGCGAGATCCTCGGCCGCTTCGAGCGCAAGGGTTTCAAGCTGGTGGGCCTCAAGCAGCTCACCCCCAGCCGTGAGCTGGCAGAGAACCACTACGGCGTGCACCGTGAGCGCCCGTTCTTCGCCGGCCTGGTGGAGTTCATCACCAGCGGCCCTGTGGTGGCGATGGTGTGGGAAGGCGATGGCGTGATCGCCAGCGCCCGCAAGCTGATTGGTGCCACCAAGCCCCTCGAGGCTGAGCCCGGCACCATCCGCGGTGACCTGGCGGTGAACATCGGCCGCAATGTGATCCATGGCTCCGATGCCCCGGAAACGGCAGCCTTTGAGATCGGCCTGTGGTTCCAGCCCTCTGAGCTGAGCGAGTGGACCCCTTCCGACCAGCCGTGGCGTACCGAAGGCTGAGGCTGCCGCCTCGTTACGGAAGGCGGTGAATGGGCCCTCTCCCCGTGCTGAGCACCCAGCACCCCGGACACCTGCAAGTGCAGCTGGCCAGTGGAGGCAGCCTCCGACTCCGTATCGCGGGGGAACTGGGCCTCAAGCCACGTCCATGGGAGATGGCCCCGTTGGCGGCGGTCCAGCTGTAGGGCACCGGTCCACCACTGGTGAGTGTCAGTCGCGGCCGTCGGGTGGTGCTGTTCAACGGTCTGGTGGGCGTCGTGCCGCTGGGGCGGTCCGATGGTGAAGTGTTGGCCCGAGCCTGTACCGGTGTTCGGATTGCGGGCCTTCGCCATTGAGGGGGCATCGCCCCGCCCACCTGAGCAGGGGGCTGCGCGATGCAGGGATGGAGAGCTTCACCCTGGCGGCTGAACCGGAGCCGCGTTCACCGTGCCTGACTGCCGGGCGCTCTGGGGAGAGGCACCAGGAGGAGAGACCGAAGGCGCCATGAAGCGGTCCCAACGAAACGCCTCCAGCAGGCAGGACCTGATGCCTGCGGGCAGGTCCTGCTCGACTGACCCGCCCTCCGGATCCAGGGCAACGCCCAGCAGTTCCGCCGTGATCGCTGCCAGCAGCACGCCATTGCGGTGGTGGCCGGTGGCGAGCCAGAGCCCCTCGATCGGACTCGGGCCCAGCAGCGGCGCCTGATCCGGGGTGCAGGGGCGAAACCCCCACCAACGCTCCATGGGGGGCCACTGGCTCGCCTGAGGCAGCAAGGCCGCGATGCCGTCCTGCAACTGGCGTTGCCCGAAGGGCGTCAGCCCGTCGGCGAAGCCCGCCTCCGGCTCGCTGGTGGCTCCCACCACCAGCAGCCCGTCGTGCCGCGGCACCAGGTAGGTGCCCGGGCCGAAGATCACCCGCTGCAGGGCCTGGCGCGGCCCCTGCAGCGACAGCATCTGCCCCTTGACCGGAAACACGGGCAGCTGGGGCAGCAGCCTGGCGCTCCAGGCCCCGCCCGTGAGCACGGCGCGGCGGGCCGGTAACTGGCGCTCGTCTCCTTCGGCCGTCCGCAGGCGCACTCCCGCCAGGGCGCCACGGCCGTTCTGCTGCAGCTCCAGCACCTCGCTGCCCTCCTGGAAGGCCACACCCAGGGCCACGCAGGCCCGCTCCAGGGCGCGCATCAGGCGGCGGCGGTTGTCGATCTGGCCGTCCTGCTCAAACAGCAGACCCGCCTGCCAGCGAGGGCCGATGCCGGGTGCCTCGCGCTCCAGGGCAGCGCGGTCGAGGGGTTGGCCCCAGGCAGCCGTGGGGTAGCGGTCCCGTTCGGCGATGGTGGGGAAGGGAACCACAATGCCGCAGGGCCGCAGGCCGCAGGAGCTGCCGCCGTCCGCTTCGATCTGGGCGACCCAGGCAGGGATCCGCTGCAGCGACTGCTGACCCAGCTCCAGCAGGCTGCCCTGCAATCCTTCGGCGTGGGGCGCCAGCATGCCAGCGGCCACGAAGCCGGCGGCTTCGCTGCGGCGCCGGCTGAGCACCAGCACCGCTGTGCCGCGGCGGGCGAGCTGATGGGCGATGGCCAGGCCCATCAGCCCACCACCCAGGATCAGCACGGGGTCGCGGTCGGCAGCCGCCTGGTCCACGGGAACGTCTGGAATCGGGCTCTCCAGTGTTCCAGCTGGGCCCCGCAGGGCGCGAGTCATGCACCCACCGCTCGGCGCATGCACCGCACAGCGCTGCGATCACGGCCCGCCCGGAGGCTCCAGCGGCGCTCCCCATAGGATCAGCCCACGCATGGGATCTGGAGAACGGTGATGGCAGGGGCTGCTGCAAAGGCCACGGCTGAGGCTGCCTGGGAGGCGGTGATCGGCCTCGAGACCCACGTGCAGCTGGGCACCGACAGCAAGATCTTCACCTGCGCTTCCACCGCCTTCGGCGACGACCCCAACACCCATATCGATCCGGTGGTGTGCGGCTTGCCCGGCACCCTGCCGGTACTCAACCAGCGGGTGCTCGAGTATGCGGTGAAGGCCGCCATGGCCCTCAACCTCAGGATCGCCGAGCACAGCAAGTTCGATCGCAAGCAATATTTCTATCCCGATCTACCGAAGAACTATCAGATATCCCAGTACGACGAACCCATCGCCGAAAATGGCTGGATCGAAGTGGAGGTGGCTGAGAAGGGTAAGGAAACCTACCTGAAAACAATCGGCATCGAGCGGCTTCACATGGAGGAAGATGCCGGCAAGCTCGTGCATGCCGGCAGTGATCGCCTGGCTGGCTCCACCCATTCACTGGTGGATTACAACCGCGCCGGGGTGGCATTGGCGGAAATCGTCAGCAAGCCTGATCTACGCACCGGCCGTGAGGCCGCTGAGTATGCCTCCGAGATTCGCAGGATCATGCGTTATCTGGGCGTCAGCGACGGCAACATGCAGGAGGGTTCCCTGCGCTGCGACGTGAACATCTCCGTGCGCCGCGGACCCGATGCCCCCTTCGGCACAAAGGTGGAGATCAAGAACATGAACTCTTTCTCTGCCATTCAGAAGGCGATTGAGTATGAGATCCAGCGGCAGATCAAGGCCTATGAGGCCGGCGAGCCGGTGGTGCAGGAAACCCGCCTCTGGGACGAAGCCAAGCAGCTCACCAAGAGCATGCGCAGCAAGGAAGGTGCCAGCGACTACCGCTACTTTCCTGACCCCGATCTTGGACCGATCGAGGTGAGCGCGGAGCAGCGGGAATCCTGGCGCGCCGAGCTTCCCGAACTTCCAGCCGCAAAGCGCCATCGCTACGCCGATCAGCTCGGCCTTTCGATCTACGACGCCCGCGTGCTCACCGATGAGCGCGCCATGGCCGAATATTTTGAAGCCGCCGTGGCTGCCGGGGGAGATCCCAAAGCCGTGACCAATTGGGTGACCGGTGACATTGCCGCGTACGTGAATGCCAACCGACTCCTGATCACCGAACTGCCGTTTCAGGCTGCCCAGCTGGCCGAGATGGTTCAGATGATCGAATCCGGAGTCATCAGCGGCAAGATCGCCAAGGAGCTTCTGCCTGAACTGCTCGAGAAAGGCGGCTCGCCCAAGGCGATCGTGGCGGAGCGCGGCCTCGGCATGATCAGCGATCCAGCGGCGATCACTGCGATCGTGGAGGAGTTGTTGGCGGCCCATCCCGCTGAAGTGGAGGCCTTCCGGGGCGGCAAGAACAAACTCCAGGGCTTCTTCGTGGGGCAGTTGATGAAGAAGACCGGCGGCAAGGCCGACCCGAAGCTGGCGAACCAGATCCTGCTGGAGAGGCTGAAGGGCTGAGGCTTCAGGGGGGGACACCCTTGTTCAACGCCGTATCTCGTCGATCATCAAGATATCGATCGGCCACCCAGCGGTGTTAACGACCTATACGAGCATCAAAGGTGGCGGCTGATAGCGACCACAATGGCTGAAATCGATTCTGATTTCGCAGCGGCCTCACCATGAGCGAGCACACCGATCAGAAGCCGAGTTCGCGGGAAATGGTCCGTGCCCATGCAGGCATCGTTCTTCAGCTGATCACAACCATCAGTGCCGTCGTCATGGCGGCATCCCTGGTGCCGCTGGCCCGGCAGGCGAAAATCTGGGATGCCTGCTATTCCACTGCAGTGCAGTGGCACTCGGAGAGTACGCCGGATGACAACAGGGAAGTGATCAAGGCCTGGGCGACACGCTTCTGCAATGGCGGCTCCCTGAGGCCCAGAGAGTGACGTCCAAATCCCAGCAGGTGGTGAGCCTCTCTGGATGGAGCATTGCGTTGCCATCGAGAGCTGGCCCGCATCCATGCAGACGCGGCGATCGCGTTCTCGGTCGAGCCCGTGGCCTGGTGGGCGTGGTTCATCGTTTCTGCAGCTACGACGTGATCGTGGCTTCCGGGGAGCTGGGCCCCGAGGCCTGCGTGACACGGATGATCTCCGCTCTGACGGAGAGCTGAGCCTGCGGGCGTGCAGACGGCCTGCCAGTCCAGCAACCTGGAACAGTGTCTTGCAGAGTGAGCCGTGGCAACGATTCCTCCAGAGTGGCAGGAGTGGTTCCGGCTCAACCGCGACCGCGGCTGCGACCGCCTCGGACTGATCGAGCGGGGACTGGCCCAGGGCTTCACGGCGGAAGCCATCACCGCCGTCCTGGAGGGAGAGGCTCCATCCAGGACATGCCTTCGCTTGCCAGGGGCGGTACCGGCGGAGCCATCTCCGGGAGCTCCTCAGGCATCCTGGCTTCACTGGTTCCAGGCCCGCCTCACCGATCCACGCCAGCATCCCCGCGCCTGGCGTCTCGATACCCCGCTGGCACAGGTGTACGAGATCCCTGGGTTCCTCTCGGCGGAGGAGTGTGACGTGATCCGGGTGGCGATCGATGGATCCCTGCAACCATCCACCGTGACCCAGGGGCCGGCGGACTATCGAACCAGCCGCACCTGTCACCTGCGGGATGGTGATCGCGCTCTGGCTGCGGATCTCGATCGACGCCTGGCGGAGCTGCTGGGCGTGGATCCGGCCTTCTCGGAGGGGCTGCAGGGGCAGCGCTACGCAGTGGGGGAGTACTTCCGCGAGCACACCGACTGGTTCACCCCCGGCACCGAGGAATACCGGCACCACACCCGCCCGGGGGGGCAGCGCACCTGGACGGTGATGATCTACCTCAATGCCGTGGAGGCCGGCGGCGAAACCTGCTTCCGCCTGCTGGATCGCTCCTTCACGCCGGTGCCGGGGCTGGCCCTGGCCTGGAACAATCTGATGGCCGATGGATCCCCCAACCCCTACGTGCTCCATGAAGCTCTGCCGGTGCGGCAAGGCTGCAAGTACGTGATCACCAAGTGGTTTCGCGCTGAGCAGGGGCGTCATTGCGGAGGGCCCGACTCAGGGCGCTGGGAACGGGGAGATCCCGTGGTGGCGATCCCGGAACGCAGTCGCCTGCCTGGAACCGCACCCTCCCGTTTCACTGACTCTGACCAGCCGCCGCGAGGGCCCGTTCCACCGCTGTGGTGAGCGCATCGCTTGTTCCCCGGTTGTCGATCAGACGGTCTGCCAGGGCACGCTTGCGCTCCAGGGGCCACTGGGCGTGGATGCGACGAAGGGCCTCCGCCTCCGCTAGCCCGTCGCGGTGGAGCAGGCGCTGCCTCTGCTCGGCTGCGTCGCAATCCACCAGCCATATCTCGCTGCAGAGGTTGTCGAGACCTGCTTCAAACAGCAGCGGGATCATCAGCACCACCACCGGTTCAGCCGCCAGCCGCTGCAGCTCCTGATCGAACCGGGTTCTGACCCGCGGATGCACCAGCTGCTCCAGCCAGAGGCGCTCGGCCGCATCAGCAAAGACGATCCTGCCGAGGGCGGCGCGATCGATCGCTGCGGTGCCGTTGCTGCTGGTTTTGGCCCTCACCACCGGGCCATAGCGCGCCAACACGGCCTCCGCCCCGACACTCCCAGCGGCCAGGGCCTCGCGGGCGTAGGTGTCGGCATCCAGCACCGGCAGTCCGAAGCTTTCAGCCAGGATCCGTCCCACCGTGCTCTTGCCGCTGGCGATACCGCCTGTGAGGCCGATCCGCCGCTGCCGGCCCCGCCACCGCTCCCCCCGCGACCGGTTGCTACTGCCACTGCTGCTTCCAGTGCCACGGTTGCTGCCAACCATCCTCAGCCCCCCAACAGGCGCTGCAACCCTCGGGTCAACAGGGTGGCGAGGTCGGCGTCCAGCCAGTCGGTCTGGCGGCCGCCGGACTCCAGGTTCTGCAGCTCCTGTTCGCCGGCACGACGTTCAACCTCGTCCTGCCGCCGGCGCCGCTCCTGGTCCCGTTGCTCCTCCTCCATGCGGGCGGCGTGGTGCAGCAGTCCGCCTGCATGGGCCCATTCCATCAACTGCCGCAGTTCGCCGGCATCGAGCCAGAGCCCGTGGTCGCGGCAGCGGTCCACGATCACGCCACTGCGCTTGCCGTAGAGGCTGCGGTTCATCAGGTCGTCGCAGACGGGGCAGTGGCGGTAGCGCAGCGGTGGGCTGCTGCCGGCTGCCTGCTCCACCAGGCTGTTCAGCCTGGGGCCGTCGATGTCGATCGAGGGTCGTACCGCCTGGCTCAGCAGCTGCTCCAGCACGCCGTGGCCCAGGAACAGCCCCAGGCAGGTGTGGCAGCGGCCCACCACCAGCGGCGGATCGCCCCCCAGCCGCAGCTCCTCCAGGGACTGGCGGCAATCCGGGCAGCTGAGATCCTGCATCGGGCCGATCGATTCGGCCTGCACCCAGCTCTGCAGGTCCACGTCCTGGCGGCTGCCGCAGTAGGCGCAGACCACGGCCTGGGGGGGAAGGGGTGCGGCGCAGCAGGCGCACTTCATGGCTCTGGCACCGCTGGAGGAATGGGCGGAGGGGGTGGTGGCGCCTGCAGCAGCACCGCCAGCTCGGGCAGATCGGCGGCTCGTTGCCAGGTCTCCAGGCCCGGATGCCACAACAGGCTGGCGGCTGTGAGCTGGCCCTGGTCCCGCAGCACCAGCAGCTGCTCGGCGGTGTAGGGCCCGAGCTGCTGCTGGCCTGCCAGCAGGTGGTAGTGGCGGGCAGGTGTGCCGGCCCCCGGCCATGCGCCTGCTCCTGGAGCTGCTGCCGGCGGCCCCGAGGCTGCCGCCGTTCCAGCCAGCCGTTGGGCCATCGCCAGGCCGATACCCATCCCCACCCCGGCCGCCGCCTCGCCGCCGGGATTGGCCGCCGCCTTTTCCATGGCGATGCCGGCCTGATAGGTGGTGAAGGCCTGCAGGTCGCCGCTGAGGGCGATCTGGTTGCGGCGATCGAGGGCCGCCTCCACTTCCGGCGGCAGCGACAGGTTCTCGATCAGCAGGCTGGTGAAGGCCAGTCCGTAGCCCTCCACCTCCTGCGCCAGTCGTTGGCCCAGCTCGCCAGCCAGTTCGTCGTAGTTGGCCGCCAGCTCCAGCACGGGGTGCTCGCTCTCGCCCAGCAGGTCGGCCAGGCGGGTCACGATCAGGTTGCGCAGCTGCTCGCTGATCCCCTCGATGTTGAAGTGCGGTTGGCTGCCGGTCACTTCGCGCATCAGCTGGGCCGGATCCCGCACCTGCAGGGCGTAGGTGCCGAATCCCCGCAGCCGCACCGGCCCCAGCTCCCGGTCGCGCACCAGCACCGGGTGGCGGGTGCCCCATTTGAGGTTGGTGAACTGGCGGGTGGCGACGAACACCACCTCCGCCTTGAACGGGCTCTCGAACCCGTAGGGCAGGGAGAGCAGGCTGGTGAGGAAGGGAAGGTTGCGGGTCTCCAGCACATAGCGGCCCGGCCCGAAACCATCGGCGATGCGCCCCTCGTTCACGAACACGGCCCACTGGCCTGGGCGCACCGTGAGCTGGGCGCCCATCTTGATGGCGTTGCCCTGGCGCGGAAACCGCCACACCAGGGTGGCTCCGGCATCGGCATCGGGGCCCTCAGACTCCCCCTGCTCGGGCCATTCGATGACGTCGATGAACTCGCTGCGCACCTTCTCCCAGATCGCCATCGGCGTCGTGCTGCGGCCTTGAACGCAGGCTAGGGGGGTTGCCAGCGTCCGTCAGGGCAGGATTGGCCCAGGCGTTCCCAAGCCGCGTGGTTGGCCGCCTGCCGTTTCCGCCGCCGCCGTTTCATGTCCGCCGGTTCCCTCTCCGCCCTCTGGCATCCGATCACCGGCGGCGTCACGGCGCCGGCCGGGTTCCTGGCCGCGGCGGTCACGGCCGGCCTGAAGCCCTCGGGCAACCCGGATCTTTGCCTGGTGCTGGCCCCGGAGGGGGCCATCTGCGCCGGCACCTTCACCACCTCGCTGGTGCGCGCCGCCTGCGTTGACCTCTGCGCCGAGCGGCTGGCGGCCAGCGGCGGCCGGGCCCGGGCGGTTCTCACCAACTCCGGCCAGGCCAATGCCTGCACCGGCGATCGCGGCCTGATCGACAGCCTGCGGGCCACCCAGGCGGTGGCCGATCGGCTTGGCCTGGCGGCCGAGGAGGTGCTGATCTGCTCCACCGGTGTGATCGGCGTGCCGATCCCGATGGACACCCTGGTGGCGGGCCTCGATCCGCTGGTGGCCGCGCTCAGCCCCGAGGGCGGCGCCGCTGCCGCCACGGCGATCCTCACCACGGATCTGATCGACAAACAACTGGCCTTGGAGGCGGATCTGGGCGGCCGGCGGGTGCGCCTCGGCGGCATGGCCAAGGGCTCGGGGATGATCCACCCCGACATGGCCACGATGCTGGGCACTCTCACCTGCGATGCCGGTGTGCCCGCCGAGCTGTGGCAGGCGATGGTGCGGCGGGCGGTGGATCGCTCCTTCAATGCGATCACGGTGGACGGCGACACCAGCACCAACGACACCTACCTGGCGTTTGCAGCCGGCGAGCCCTTGAGCCCCGAGCACTTCGACGCGCTGGAGGCCGGCCTGACGGCGGTGTCGCAACACCTGGCCCGCGCCATCGCCCGCGACGGCGAGGGCGCCACCTGCCTGATCGAGGTGCGGGTAGAGGGGGCGGCCGATGAGGCCGGCGCCCGCGCCATGGCCCGCACCATCTGCGGCTCGTCGCTGGTGAAGTGCGCCGTGCACGGCCGTGACCCCAACTGGGGCCGGATCGTGGCAGCGGCTGGCCGCGCCGGCGTGGCTTTCGATCCGGAGGCGGTGGCCCTCTGGCTGGGGGAGCACCAATTGATGGCGGCCGGCCAGCCCCTGGCCTTCGATCGCCCGGCCGCTTCGCAGTATCTGAAGGATCGCGCCGCCGGCAGTTATCTCGGCGGGCCTGGACCCGGCGGCGACACGGTGCTGATCCGCCTGGTGGTGGGCGAGGGTCCCGGCCAGGGCTGCGCCTGGGGCTGCGATCTCTCCGACCAGTACGTGCGCATCAACGCCGATTACACGACCTAGGCAGAGATCCGGGCTTGGTTTCTGCGGTCGTTGCGGGTCCTGCGGCAGCGATCCGAGCAGTAGCGAACCTCCTCCCAGACGTCCTTCCATTTCTTGCGCCACTGAAAGGGCCTGCCGCAGGCCTGGCAGACCTTGGTGGGTCGCTCCGCGTGATGGGGCATCAGGGAAGCGGGCGCCGAGCCACGGCCCGTTACAAACTGCAATACTATGGCCATGGTCATCGAGCGGGTCCTCTGGGTCCGCTTTTTTGTGGGCAGATGACTGGCTGGAATCGGGCGACTGCTCAGACTTTCACGGCGGCAGCTCAGGACGGGCCCAAAGCAGTCCCAACTCGGATGCCCGCATGAACGAGGACCCGGCGGCCCAACGGCGTGAATGCCATCCTGAAATTCGGAGGAGGAATCGGCGAGGTTGATCGATCCCGTAGTTGGCAATCACCAGAGCTCGCGACAAGCGTCATTGCGCCATGAGTGCCTTACGAATCGCATTGGCTGACAGCCGTGCTGCTTCCACCGATGGGTGGGAATGCTCGTCACGGTAAAGAACCTCGCCATCTCGACCAAGGTAGGTGCATTCCTTACGCGAGCAGAAGATATCGAAAAGATCCACCACTGTGATCTTCCGAGTCCTTTCTTGCTCTCGTAAAATCATGTCCAACTTGGATCGCCTCACCAGAGATACTTCTTTATTGGGAATCGGGCAGTGATTCCCCGGCGGTCGGAACCACTGAGGGATGGCGTTCACGGGCTTGCAGTTCGCCTCGCGGGCAAACGGAAGGCCGTGAAGCACGGCAAGGTGAACCCCTTTGGAGGAGAGCTCCTGGGAGAGCTCCTCCAATCCTCGCTTAAATTGTTGACGCCGCCTTTGAGCTCTGCCCGTATCTGCTGCTGGCGTGAGATCTGATAAATCGTTGATCAGAAAGACCAAATCTCCTCTGCGCAGATCTTTCATCAATGAGGGCGCGACTTGCTCCCAGTAATACGTGTTTGCTTCTTTATACGCACTGAAGTTATCCATCCCTTTGACGGGAGACGCCCCCCAGGATGACGTGATCGTAATGGCGTAGCCATCTCTCTTGACCAGCTTACTGAAGGCTTGCACAAATGCTGCAGAGAATGAATTACCCAGCACCAGCACCCGACGCTTTGCCTTGTCTGGGTCGCCCAATGTGCATCCGGCAGAGGTGATGATCTTGCCAGCCTCTGAGTTTTCAGTCAGCACGCATGGCCGCCCTTGCCACGCACGACCTGTTCCTGAAAGGGTAAACTTCTGCAGAAGGGATTCCACTCCCCTGGCGGCAAGTTCAAGCTGCTCTCCGGTATAAAGAGAAATCGGCAGCCTCTGCAGGCCGATCACCAAGCCAGCCGTGCCTGCGGATGCGCTGATCGCAAAGCCGATCGTTTTCCATCGCATTGCGGACCACTCCGCTCGACGCAAAGGTGTCTCGACATATCGATAGGAGAGAATTCCCAATGCAAGCATCAGCGCCACTTGGACTGGGATCGACCACCAGCGAATCCCAATCGTCCATCGGCTGATCGAGAGAATTCCCCAATGCCAAAGATAGAGAGAGTATGAAATCAGACCAATGTACGTTATCTTGTCATTAGTCAAGACAGCGTACATCAACGTCCCCTTTCTCAGGCATGCAATCAGCACTGCCGTGGCGATAACGACGGCAAGCGTGCCGATGACAGCCAGCTCCAAAGGCAGCCACAGGATCGCCACCAGGCAGGCGGCAACGGCCAGGGGTGGCAGGGATTCTGTCCACCGCAGCAGTTGGCTGGGATGCCTCAGGCCCAGAAACAGCAAGCTCCCCGCCCCGATTTCCCAGAACCGAGGCGGCATCAGAAAATAAGCTGCTGGCTGATTCACTTGATAGAGATAAAGGAATCCGATCAGTGATGCGACGGAGAGAAGCCCAGTCACCCAGAGCAGATTGGATTCACCCCTGACCGTGGCGCGGCCGAATCCTGAGAACCAAATCAAAAATGGATAAACAAGATAAAACTGCTCCTCGACCCCCAGAGACCAGGTGTGGGTAAATGGATTCAGCTCGGTTGAAGAGGCAAAATAGTCAGTTGCCGATCCGTAAAGGCTGAGATTGGAGATGCCAAACATCCCTTTCCATGCAAGTCCAAGTTCGTTGTACGGTTCGGGGTTGAAAAAGCAGATCAACAGACTGGTAATGACCGTGAAGAGAGCCAAGGCTGGGATCAGCCTTTTGAGGCGCCTGGCATAGAAGCCGAGGAAGAAGTCCTGGAGCGACTCACTGCGGTGATTGGCCAGAGACGAGGTGATGACAAAGCCAGACATCACGAAAAAGATGTCCACGCCGAGATAGCCACTGGGCATGGCGTTCTTGTTGATGTGATTCACGATAACGGCGATCACCGCCAGGGCCCTTAGACCATCAATCTCGGGCCTGTAGTTGGATTTTCTGACCTCTCCTTCTGCGACAATGCTTTTCAAGGCCTGGCTGTCCTGGTTTCCGAAGATTCTGCAGGGCCGATGGTTTGGCATGAACCCGCTGAGTTGCCACGGATTTCTTCCCCAGCAGAGCCTCGATGCCGCGATCGACTCCTCCATCGCCAGCCCCCCCCTCTGCGCCAGGGGTGCCTGGGTTCTACCCGCAGCTTCGGTGGCTGCTCTGGCTGGTGCTCACCCTGGCGCCCCAAGCGGGCCTTGCGGCCGATGCTGAGCGCTGCGGGGCCCTGCTCGATCGCCGCAATGCGCTGGCGGAGCAGGCCATGGCTGCGGAGATCCACCTGGCCAGCACCGTGCGCGACCGACTCTGCCCGGCGTTGAATCGCCGCGCCGATGCCGCCAATGCCAACCCGGAATCGGCGGGCGCGGCGGACCTGCAACAGGAGCCCTTCGATTTCGGCGGCTATGTGGAGTGCCGCCATCGGGCCGAGGCGGAGTTGGCACGCAGCCGCGCGGTGTTGTATCGCAATCAACTGGGCTTTCCCTTCTATACGCAGGCCGGTGCCGACCTGGCCCGTCAATCGGATCGGCTGGTGCAGGAGCGGATCCGGTCAGGCTGCCCCGGCCAGTCCTGAGAGCCGGGGGCCGTTCTCCTGATCCGGCAGGCAGGATGGCGGCACAGTTGCAAGGTTCTGTGATGGCCGCCGCGGCCCCGCCCACCTCCAGACCGCGGCCGAATCCCTGGCTCGGGCCCCTGCTGGTTGGCGTCTGTTTCGGGGTGGGATATGGCCTCACCCAGCGCCTGCTGACCCTCAACCTGCCAGGCCTGATTCACCTCGGCCAGGGTTTTTCCCTCAAGCCATTCCCCGGTACCGGCCTGGAGGCCCTGAGGCAGCGCTTCGGCCAGGAGGGTCAGCAGATCCGCGGTGATCTCGACCTGCTGGAACTGGAGGCCCAGTCCCGCCAACAGGAGGAGGAGATGCGCAAGCGGCAGGACGCTCTCGATGCCGAAGAGAGGCGTCAGGCTGAGGCCCCCGACCCTCTGGCGCTGCCGGAGCCTGAGCGACCGCAGGAGGGTGGTGGGGGGGGAACCCAGGCGACACCCCCCGCTGGACCCTCGGCCTCGACTTCCGCGCGTCAAGCTGCTCCGGAGGCAGTGGCCCCCCTGCCGAGCCAGACGACCTCCGACTTGGCCCCGCCGCCGCCACCCAGCCCCGCTCCGCTGCCGTGAGCCTTCACAGTGCCAACCCCCGGCTGCCACAGTGACGGCAGCACCAGGCCCGAGATGAGCGCGCCCCAGTCCCTCTTCCAGGCGGCCGTCAACCGCTTCACGGCCCGGCTGGGCAGTGGCCTGGCCGATGCCGCGGCAGGACTGGCCGCGCTCGCCCAGGAGGCCCCCGAACGGCTGCAGCAGGAATGGCAACTGTTCTGGCAGGAAGTGGAACTGGAAGCTGAACGCTTGGAGAGGAGCGCGGGCACCTCAGCCGGTGCGGCCGGCGCTTCTGTTTCGTCGTCTCCCTTTGAGGGGGATGGCACGCCCGGCGAGGCTTTCGCCCGTGATGCGGGTGCCTCTCGCTTCCCCCGGGAGACCCAGGCCCAGATCGATGCCCTGCGGGCCCAGGTGGCCGCCATCGCGCGCCGCCTCGACGAACGGCCCGCGGTGCAGGACTGAACACCATGACGGTCAGCGGCGTCGCGGGCTCGGGTCACGCGGTCACAGCTCAGGCGGTCAGCGGTGTCGCGGCTGGTGCGCCAACCCGTGGCATCGGTTCGTGGCGCCGTGCACGGCTCGATGACGCCACTCGGATCTGGCGGCCGCTGCGGATCTGGGGCCTCACTCTGAAACTGTTGGCCAGCCTCTGGTGGGATGGCCGTCGCTGGAGTTATCCCGGTGGCTTCACGCCGGAGCGACTGGCGGCACGGCAGCGCCGCCGGGCCCGCTGGCTCACCCAACAATTCCTCTCGTTGGGCTCGGCCTTCATCAAGCTCGGCCAGCTGTTGTCAGCCCGTCCTGATGTGCTGCCCGCCGATGTGGTGGAGGAACTCTCCCATCTGCAGGACCGGGTGCCCGCCTTTCCGTTTTCCGTGGTGGAGGGTCTGCTGGAGCAGGAACTGGGCGAGCGTTGCGCCGAGATCCTCGATCTCGAGGAGGTGCCTCTCGGCTCGGCCAGCCTGGCCCAGGTGCACCGCGCCAGCCTGCGCAGCGGCCGCCAGGTGGTGTTCAAGGTGCAGCGCCCCGGCCTGGAGCGCCTTTTCCGCCTCGATCTGGAAGTGCTGCAGCAGGTGGCGGCGGCCGTGCAGCGCCACCCCCGCTGGGGCCAGGGGCGCGACTGGATCGGCATTGCCAAGGAATGCCGCCGCGTGCTGCTGCGGGAGCTTGATTTCCGCCTGGAGGCCGAGCATGCCGCCCGCTTTCGTCAGCAGTTCCTGGAGGATCCGGGCATCCGCATCCCGGCAGTGGTGTGGGAGCTGAGCAGCCGCCGCGTGCTCTGCCTGGATTACGTGCCGGGCATCAAGATCACCGACCGGCCAGCCCTGGTGGCCGCGGGGATCGAGCCCGCCGCCGTGGCGGAGAAGGGCGCCGCCAGTTATCTGCAACAGCTGGTGCGCTTCGGCTTCTTCCATGCCGATCCCCACCCCGGCAACCTGGCCGTGGCAACCGATGGTGCCCTCATCTATTACGACTTCGGCATGATGGGGCAGATTTCGGAGCGGCTGCGCAGCCGCCTCGGCCGCATGGTGCGGGCCGCCGCGGCGCGGGATGCCACCACCTTGGTGGAGGAATTGCAGCAGGCCGGTGTGATCGCCGAGGGCGTTGATCTCGGACCGGTCCGGCGTCTGGTGCGGGTGATGCTCACCGAGGCGCTCACACCTCCGTTCAGCTCCAACGTGCTGCAGAAGCTGTCCGGAGATCTCTATGACCTCGTCTATGGCCAGCCATTCCGCCTGCCGCCGGAACTGATCTTCGTGATGCGGGCCCTCTCCACCTTCGAGGGGGTGGGCCGCAGCCTCGATCCCGGCTTTAGCCTGGTTTCCATTGCCCGCCCTTACCTGCTGCCCCTGATGACTGCCAGTGGGTCCGGCCCCAACGATCTGATCAACGAGCTGGGTCGCCAGGCGGCCGAAGTGGGCAGCCGCGCCCTGGGCATCCCCCGTCGCCTCGATGAGAGCCTGGCCCGCATCGAGCAGGGGGATCTGCAGGTGCAGATCCGTGCCGGTGAAACCGACCGGCTGCTGCGGCGCCTGGCCCTGGCGCAGCAGAGTGCCGGCCAGTCCTTCCTGCTGGGCGGCCTGGCCGTTGCAGCCGCTCTGCTGGCAGCCAGCGCCAGGCCTGCCCTGGTGGCGATTCCCCTGGTTCTCGGTCTGCCGGTGGCAACGGGATGGCTGAAGCTGCAGTCGCGGCTGCAGCGGGATGGCCGGATCGATCAGCTGCAGGGTGGCGGCAAGGGCTGATCAGCCCTTGCCGCGGGGGCCGCGGTCCACGGCGCCGGCGTAGACGGCCTGGTTCCCCAGTTCGTCTTCGATGCGCAGCAGCTGGTTGTACTTGGCCACCCGCTCGGAGCGGCTCAGGGAGCCGGTCTTGATCTGGCCGGCCCGGGTGGCCACCGCCAGGTCGGCGATGGTCACGTCTTCGGTTTCGCCGCTGCGGTGGCTGATCACGCTGGTGTAGCCGGCCCGGCCGGCCAAGTCGATCGCCTGCAGGGTCTCGGTGAGGGAACCGATCTGGTTCACCTTGATCAGGATCGAGTTGGCCACGCCCCGGTCGATGCCCTGCTGAAGCCGCTCAGTGTTGGTCACGAACAGATCGTCGCCCACCAGCTGCACCGTGCCGCCCAGCTTCTGGGTGAGCAGATCCCAGCCATCCCAGTCGTCTTCCGCCAGGCCATCTTCGATCGACACGATCGGGAAACGGCTCACCAGGGCCGCCAGCTGATCCACCATCTCGGCGCTGGTGTAGTGGCTGCCGCCGAAGGCATAGCGGCCGTCCTTGAAGAACTCGGTGCTGGCCACGTCGAGGGCCAGGGAGATCTGATCACCAGCGCGGTAGCCGGCCTTCTCGATCGCCTTGACCAGCAGCTCGCCGGCGGCATCGTTGCTGGCCAGATCCGGCGCGAAACCGCCCTCGTCGCCCACGGCGGTGGAGAGGCCCTGGTCGTGCAGCAGACCCTTGAGGGTGTGGAACACCTCGGCCCCCATGCGCAGGGCTTCGCGGAAGCTGTTGGCGCCGTGGGGCACCAGCATGAACTCCTGAAAATCAAGGTTGTTGGTGGCGTGGGCGCCGCCGTTGATCACGTTCATCAGGGGCACCGGCAGCAGATTCGCCATCGGACCGCCCAGGTAGCGGTAGAGGGGCAGATTGAGCCCCTTGGCGGCGGCCTGGGCCACCGCCAGACTCACGGCCAGGATGGCATTGGCGCCCAGCACGGATTTGTTGTCACTGCCGTCCAGTTCCGCCATGGCGTTGTCCACCGCCACCTGGTCGAGGGCGCTGAGGCCGCAGAGGGCCGGCGCGATCCGCTCTTCGATGTTGGTCACGGCCTGGGTCACGCCTTTGCCGAAGTAGGCCTTGCCGCCGTCGCGCAGTTCATGGGCCTCATGGGCACCGGTACTGGCGCCGCTGGGCACGATCGCCCGGGCGTTGGCGCCACCCTCGAGGTAGACCTCGGCTTCCACGGTGGGGGTGCCGCGGGAGTCGAGCACCTCGCGGGCAACGATGGAATCGATGACGAGGTCGAGGGAATCGATCACGTAGGCCGCTCTGGATTGCGGGAATCCTATGGGTGCCCCCCGCCCCCACTGGTGTGCCCATGCGTACCGCGAAGCGGCCGGACTTGCCCCTCACCATCGAGTCTCACAACGCAGTCTCGCCGCGCTTCCAGAGCCTGCGGCCAGAATGGCGGCAGACCGAACCGGCGCAGGGCGCCGCAGGAGCTCGCCGATGCGATTGCTGCACACCATGCTCCGGGTCGGAGATCTGGAACGCTCGCTCACCTTTTATACGGAGGTGCTGGGGATGCGGTTACTGCGCCGCAAGGACTACCCCTCCGGTCGCTTCACCCTGGCCTTCGTGGGCTATGGCGACGAGAGTGACACCACGGTGCTGGAACTCACCCATAACTGGGACACGGACACGTACACGGTGGGCAGCGGCTACGGCCACATCGCCATCGGTGTGGACGACATCCAGGCCACCTGTGCCGCCATCGGTGCCAAAGGGGGCCGGGTGGTGCGGGAGCCGGGGCCGATGAAGCACGGCAGCACCGTGATCGCTTTCCTGGAGGATCCCGATGGCTACAAGGTGGAGCTGATCCAGCGCTCCGCCCCGGCGGCGGCGTCCGCCTGATTGCCCGCCGCCCTGCCTCCTGCGTCATGGTCTCCTCCGTCTCCACCTCGCCGGCTCCCGGGAGCCTCACCAGCGATCCCGATCGCTTCAGCGAGGAGGCCTGGGAGCTGTTGCTTGCCTCCCAGGACACGGCCCGTCGCTGGCGCCATGGCGCCATGGATGTGGAGCACCTGCTGCAGGCGCTGCTGCAGGATCCCCGCTGGGCCCGGTTCGTGGACCCTCTGCCGCTGGATCTGGATCTGGCCCTCGATCGGATCGAGGCCTTCTGCGCCGAGCAGCCCCCGTCCCGCGGCGGCGAGCTCTACATCGGCGACGCCCTCGAGGATCTGCTGGAGGCAGCCGATCGGTGCCGGGCCGCCTGGGGATCGCAGCTGCTGGACGTCCCCCATCTGCTCCTGGCCCTGCTGGAGGAGCCCCGCCTCGGCGCCGAGCTGCTGGCAGAGCAGGGCCTCAGCGAAGACCTGCTCCGCCGCCAGCTGCGGCCCGGTGCCCCGGCAGTGGAACGCAACGTGGCTGAGGATCCGTGGCAGGTCGAGGCGGGCCGGGCTCCGACAGGGGCCCAG